>JADFGE010000224.1 GCA_022567855.1 Planctomycetota bacterium
AAGGGCACCAGATGCTGGACGGTGACACCGAGATGGTCATGCAGATGTGTCGTGACCAGTTCGGCATCACGTCGAGTGCCAGTTGCGACCCAGCGGGTGGGTGAGAGCGCGCAACGCGACCACGCTCGGTGCCGCTGCCCCTGTGCCTATTGTCCTCGAATTGGAGTCGACCACATGCGGTTCTTCGTGCGCGCCGTGCCAGCAGGCGCGGCGTTGCTTATGCCGGGTCTCGGCGCGACACGGGACTTTCACCACGGACGAGTTCTGGGAGCAGGGGCGCGAGCAGCTGGAATCCTTGGCCAAAGAATTGAAAAATCCGAGGGAAAGGGCCGTATGGGCCGATGACGTGGGGGATAATTCCGACTAAGCTGGGCGGCTAGGTGGGAGCGTGCCCTGAACCTTCAGTGGGTGGATTGGTGTGCTGAGACAACAGCATCGGTTTTTCCGCAATGTGCTGATGGCCTGCGACCTGGCGATCATCATCGCCGCCGCAGTCTTGGCGTACTTTTTGCGCTTCGATGCTCTCGTCGACATCATCCCGCCCAAGGAATCCATCACCAGCTTCCAGGTCCACGCGATTCCTGTCCTGCTCGTGTGGCCGCTCATGTGGCTGGCGGCGATCAGCGTGGGGCTGTACAAGCCGCGGCGTGATCAGCGCTTCTACCACGAGGCGGTGGCGATCATCAAGGCGGTTCTCCTGGGGCTGGGACTGACGATCGCCTTCCTCAGCCTGTTCCAAAACATCCTGTTTGAGGGCCGGCACTTCAGCGGCTGGCAGTTCGCCGTGTATGGCGTGATCGCCGCGGCCATGCTTATTGTCTGGCGGTTCTTGTTTCGCATCGGTGTCAGGGCGCTGCGCCGGCGCGGCTGGAACCTGCGGCACGTGGCGATCATTGGCACAGGACGGCTGGGGCAGGTCGCCTATCACACGCTCTCTCGTAACAGTTGGACGGGCATCAAGCCTGCGTTCTTTATCAGTCACCATGAGACGACGACGCGTACGAGCTGTCTTGATCTGCCCGTACGAGGCGGGTTATCCGAGCTGGAAACGATTCTCGATGCCAGTTCCGTAACGGGCGTATTCATCGCGATGCCCGGGCGAATGACCCAGGTGCTGCCGGACTTGCTGCGGCGACTGGAGCGCTATCCGGTTGATGTGCGCGTGGTGCCGGACATGAATCCCAAGTTTATGCCGATCAACATGTCCGCCCACGAGTTGGACGGCATGCCGGTGCTGTCGGTGCGCGAGTCGCCGTTGAGCGGCTGGGGGCGAATCACCAAGCGCGGACTGGATCTCGTGGGCGGGGCGCTCCTTCTGCTGGCGTTCGCGGTTCCCATGCTCGTCATCGGTCTCTTAGTGCGACTCTCGGGCCCGGGGGCGGTGATGTTTCGGCAGGAGCGCATGAGCCTCAACGGCCAGCGGTTCAACATCTTCAAGTTCCGCACGATGAAGCATGTCGATGCCGAACGCCAGGCCTTGGCCGATCTTGGCAAGGGCACCGACGCCTGGACCAAGCCGAACGACGAGCGCATTACACCCTTTGGTCGATTTCTGCGCCGCACCAGCCTCGACGAACTGCCGCAACTGCTCAACGTGCTGCTGGGCGAGATGTCGCTCGTGGGGCCTAGGCCGGAGCGCCCCGAACTGATCGAGAAGTTCCGCGAAGACTGGCGCGGCTACATGCTCCGACAGCGCGTCAAGGCCGGCATGACCGGCTGGGCCCAAGTCAACGGGCT
Source organism: Planctomycetota bacterium (assembly GCA_022567855.1). Classification (GTDB taxonomy): domain Bacteria; phylum Planctomycetota; class Phycisphaerae; order Phycisphaerales; family SM1A02; genus JADFNO01. The sequence goes on from JADFGE010000224.1 coordinate 1,738, forward strand.
GCGCGGCGACACCAGCCTGCGCAAGCGCCTGCAATACGACCTCTTCTATGTTCGCAACTGGTCGTTCACGTTCGATCTGCGCATCCTCTGGCTGACGATGTTTCGCGGCTTCGCGCACCCCAACGCGTACTGACCAGAAGAAGGCCCCGATCCCGATGGAATCGGGACCCCGATAGAATCGGGACACAGAGCCGCAGGTGGAATCGGGATCTCCGCTACGCTTCGACATCAGGAAGAAGGTATCGTGGCCCGGCGCGGCCGCTTCAGCGGCCAGCGCAGACTGACGCAGGCGCCGATACGCAAACAACCATCCGGCTACGATCGATCCACATGACAGACGTCGCGCCAAAGGCGGTTGTACTTCTCTCCGGCGGGATCGATTCTACAACCACCCTGGCGATCGCGCGCGATGAAGGACTTGCTTGTTACGCGCTGAGCTTCGATTACAACCAGCGACATCGTGTCGAGCTTGAGGCAGCCGCCAACGTGGCCAAGACGTTCGGCGTGATCGATCATCGTGTCGTGAAGATCGATTTGCGTGCGTTCGGGGGGTCGGCGCTGACGGACGATATCGACGTGCCGAAGGATCGGCCGCTACCCTCACCCCCAACCCCTCTCCCAGAGGGAGAGGGGAGTGAAGACATCCCCATCACCTATGTTCCGGCCCGAAACACGATCTTCCTGAGCTTCGCCCTCGCCTATGCCGAAGTTCTCAGCGCAACCGACATCTTCATCGGCGTCAACGCGATCGACTACTCCGGCTACCCGGATTGCCGGCCGCAATACATCAAGGCGTTCGAGACCATGGCGAACCTCGCCACGAAAATGGGCGTCGAGGGACAGCGCATCACGATCCATACGCCGTTGATCGATCTCACCAAAGCACAAATCATCAAGCGCGGTATAGGCCTCGGCGTCGATTATTCGTTGACGTTCAGTTGCTACGACCCCGAATTAGATAATCGCCCCTGTGGCCACTGCGATTCCTGTCTCCTGCGCGCCGAAGGCTTCCGAGAAGCAGGTCTCACTGATCCGGCAACGGCCTGATGGCTGCTCATATTCGCATGGCTTCCCATATTGGTAAGGATTAAAGGGACTAGGGGGTTGCAATCGTTCAACTGCCGTGGGAAAGTAGGGCGAGTTCGAGCAGGGCAACCATGAAGAACGTGGCCTGATCATCTGTGCCCAAGCGCCAAGAAGAGGTCTCCGTGCCCGGTCATTTCCGCATTGGATTCTCAGGCTTCTTCTACCGAAGGAGAAATTCAAAATGAGAGGATCGAGAATAGGTCGTTCGGTTCAACTGGCCATTTCGGGTTTGTCGCTAGGCAGCGGGCTATCGGTCGGCACGACAGCATCCGGACAGTGTGACACCAACGAGACTGTCAAGCTCACCGCTTCGGATGCTGCGGAGGATGATGTGTATGGTTTTGCTGTGTCTATCAGCGCCTCGGTGGTGGTGATCGGCGCACACCAAGACGACGACGGGGGGAGCAACTCAGGTTCGGCGTACGTGTACCGGTTCGATCCGGATACTGCCATGTGGATAGAAGAACAAAAGCTCACCGCCTCCGACGCGTTTGCGAACGCGGCGTTCGGTATATCTGTCTGCATTAGTGGGGATGTGATCGTGATAGGGTCGCCTCAACACGGGGGCAACGGCATCAGTTCAGGAGCAGCGTACGTTTTTCGGTACAACGGATCGACCTGGGAGGAAGAAATGAAACTCCTGCCTAGCGACGCTGCCAGTGGAGACGCATTCGGACGCGGCGTTTTCGTAAGCGGCGATCTGGCTGTGGTTGGGGCATACCTCAACGACGATGCGGGTGGTAGCTCTGGATCAGCCTATGTGTATCGGTTTGACTCCGGCGGAGGGCGATGGAATGAGGAGGCAAAGCTCACTGCCTCTGATGGGGCGGCCGGCGACCAATTTGGGCTGTCTGTCTCCATCGGCGGCGATCTAGCTGTCATCGGTGCACACCGCGACGGCGATGCGGGCGGTAGTTCTGGATCAGCCTATGTATATCGGTTTGACTCCGAAGAAGGGCGGTGGAACGAGGAGGCAAAACTCGCGGCCTCCGATGCTGAAGGAGGTGATCGGTTCGGTATATCTGTTTCCCTCAGCAACGACCGGATCGCCATCGGTGCGCGAGGCAACGACGATGCAGGAAACGACACGGGGTCGGCATATATCTTTCGTAGCGAGGACGGCGGAATCTGGATTGAGGAAGCCAAACTAACGGCTTCAGATGCAACAGCCGGTGACCTTTTTGGAAGGGCTGTATCCGTGAGCGACGATACGGTGGTGATCGGCGCGTCTGGGAACGAAGATGCTGGCAACAATTCTGGCTCCGGCTACGTTTTTCGCCGCAATGACATCGAGTGGTTCGAAGAGGCAAAGTTTACGGCCTCCGACGCTTCCGATGGTAATAACTTCGGCTTCTCTGTCGCCGTCGCCGGTGACTCGGCTGTGATTGGTACTCGCAACCCCAATGGGGAATCTCAGTCTGGTGCGGCGTATGTGTTCAGCGGTCTGTCTGATTGCAACGAGAACGGCGAGCTCGATATCTGCGATATCGCCGACGGTACGTCCGAGGACGACAACGGCAATGGCATTCCTGATGAATGCGAGATCAAAGACCTTGTACTTGATCTGGACATCAAGCCCGGATCATGTCCCAATCCGCTGAACCGCAATAGTCACGGCATGATGCCCGCGGCTGTCCTGGGGACCGACGACTTTGACGCTGCGCAGATTGACATTTCTTCGGTGTTGATCTCTCGTACTGACGGGATCGGCGGCAGCGCCGTGCCAAACGAAGGTCCGCCCGGACCGCATTCAGTGCTCGAAGATGTCGGCACGCCTTTTAACGGCGAACTGTGTGATTGCCATGAACTAGAAGGCGATGGCGCCGTCGATCTTCTGATGCACTTCCAAACGCAGGAAGTGGTAGAGGCGTTGGAGCTAGATGATCTGCCGCCAGGTACGTTTGTCGAGCTTACCGTCACAGGAGTCCTACGGGACAAGACACCGTTCTCCGCAAATGACTGCGTTCGCCTCGTGCCGCCCGGAGACATGGATGGAGACGGAGCAGTCGGCGCAATGGACCTGATCATGTTGATCTCTTCCTGGGGATCTTGTGCAGAATGCATCGAGTGCCCTGTCGATCTGGATGGTGATTGCAATGTCGGGGCGGCTGACCTGCTGATTCTGCTGGGGAATTGGGGGTAGGGGGAAGGCTTGAGGGGTGAGGCTTGGGAAGAAGGGACGCTGCGCGTCACCCGCTAAACGGGGGCATGGCATGATGCGATAATGCCTTGACGCCAATCCGTGTTTATCTGTGTGTATCTGTGGTTTCAGATATCCAGATTCTTGACTTCCAGGGCGTGCTCTTCGATATACGCACGCCGGCTCTGGACGTCCTCGCCCATGAGCGTTGCAAAGAGCTGCTCCGCGTCGGAGGCGGTGTCCCAGGTGACGCGCAGGATCGTGCGCTTGGCTGGGTCCATCGTCGTGTCCCACAGCTCCTCGGGATTCATCTCGCCCAAGCCCTTGAAGCGTTTGATCTCGATGCCCCGCCGGCCGATGTCGTGCAACGCGGTCAGGATCGAGGGAATGTTGGGGATATCGACCACGTCCGGCTCGGCTGAGGGGTGATTGATGATCCACGCATAGCGGGTGGGCATCTTCTCGCCGGTGACGGACTCCTCCTGCACAAGACCATAATCTTCAATATCGAGGCCGTAG
>JADFGE010000225.1 GCA_022567855.1 Planctomycetota bacterium
TCTCACCGAGCCTGATGCCGTCAGCCACGCCAAGAAGATGCAGGAGCGTATCGTCTCCGCCATCGCCTTTGATATGGCGACCGCCGTCGTCCAAGTCGGCGGTGAGTGAGACGACCGCATCGCGCTTTGGGTAACTAGAGACTATCTCAAAACCCCAGTTGCGGTGGCACGGAGCCTCGCCCGCCCCTTGGTCTTCCTTGCTACAAGTGGTTAGAGTTGCCAAAGCGAAATTGCGAATCTGATGTGCGTTGGACCTCAAATCACAAGAGCGACCCATTAGAAGACCTCAGATTCTCGGATTCCTTTGGGATGAAGTAACCGCCTGCCTTGTAGGCAATTAGAGGTAATCTGACATGAAGTTGGTCAAGAAGTTGACCAAATGGGCTGTGACCAACCTGGTCGCGGCCGGGCCGCTGCTCCTGGCGGCCGGCGCATCAGGGCAGTGTGAGGTCGCCAAGGTACTCTCGACGCCGGGCGCAACGATGGGGTATTTCGGGTGGGCCGCCGACATGTCGGCCGATGGAAACACCGCACTGGTCGGTGCTATCTGGGACGAGGCGGCCGGCGCCTTTTCCGGGGCGGCCTACGTCTTTGTGCGCGAAGGCTCGACCTGGAAACAGCAGACTATGCTCCTCGGCGCCGACGCGGCGGGTGGCGATCAGTTTGGCGATTCCGTGTCCTTATCTGCAGATGGCAATATTGCCGTCGTCGGCGCCACTACCGATGATAACCAAGCCGGCGATCACGCCGGCTCGGCCTACGTGTTCAGCCGACGGGGCTCCGTCTGGAGCCAGGAGGCCAAGCTCACCGCCTCAGATGCGGCCGAGGAAGATCACTTCGGACAGTCGGTGGGGATTTCGGCCGAGGGTGATTTGGTTGTGGTAGGGGCAGTCTGGGCTGATGATGGATGTAAGGGTGATCCAGATTGCAACTCAGGCTCGGCGTACGTTTTCGTCCGCCGCGGCGAGACGTGGGTCGAACAGGCCAAGCTCATCCCCAGCGATGGCGCATCAATTGACCACTTCGGCTCATGCAGCGCAGTCTCAGGCGATAGCAAGACGATCGTGATCGGTGCGCTGAGTTCCGGGCTTTCCGGCGCTGCGTATCTCTTTGTCAAGAAGAATGGTGCAACCTGGACGGAGACACAGAAGCTCACGCCATCGGATGGAGGAATCGGCGACCGTTTCGGGAATGCGTGTGATCTGTCGGCTGACGGCAGCAGCGTTTTGGTCGGCGCGGCCGAGGCTGATCTGCCGGGCGCATGTCTGGCCGGAGCAGCGTACATTTTCGTCCGACAGGGCCTCGTGTGGATCGAGCAGGCAAAGCTTATTGCGTCAGAACCTGTGGGGCTGGCGCGCCTTGGCTCGGGGCTGACGCTATCCCCCGACGGCCAGACTGCATTGGTCGGCGCTAGAAAAGATGACGGCGAGGTTCCTGATTCCGGCTCGGCGTACCTCTTCGTACGACGGGGCTCGATATGGCGTCAGCAGGTGAGAATCACGGCCTCCGATCCGGAGCAGCACGATGCTTTCGGCAACGCCGTCGCCATGTCCGCCGATGCTTCAACGGCTATAATCGGCGCGCCGCGCGGTGACGATCAGGGTCTCGATTCGGGTTCCGCGTACGTGTTCAACCTGACCCCGGTCCTTGGCGACGTCAACTGCGACGGCTCGGTCGGCGTGGCCGACCTGCTCATTCTCCTAGGCAGATGGGGTCCATGCGGCGATTGCAAGGACTGCCCGGCCGACCTCGACGACGACTGCGATGTGGGCGTGAAAGATCTGCTGATCCTTCTTGGCAACTGGGGCTGAGACGACGAGCCGACCGCACGACGAGCCATCCAGTCTCACACACCGCGGCGCTCAGACCACCGAACACAATGGTGGAACGGCCGTCTTGGGGGTTCGGTTTGCACGGCCGAGACGCCCGTACCACCGGAAGTGGGGTTCTGATAAGAATCTCAAATGATTCTCGTGCGTTTCGCGGGTGCCATGCTTCATCCGCGAAGCGGTGAAGCATGCTTTGCCCTAACGGGTCAAAGCATGGCACCCGCCTGCGGATCAACTGCGATTCGTATGAGATAGTTTCTTAGAACACCAAATCCAGCGCGGCGGCGACCAATTCGATCGGGTGCACAGCCTTTCGCCCCGTGCCGTCGAGTATCTGGTGTCGGCAACTCGTCCCCGGCGCGACCACGGTCGCCTGTGGTTCGCCTCGTATGGCCCCAAACAGCGACAGCTCTCCGATCCGCATCGCCAGCTCGTAGTGATCCGCGGTATACCCAAACGATCCCGCCATGCCACAGCAACCGGAATCAAGCACGCGCAGCCGGTCGCCGAAAAGCCGGCCCAGCAGCGCGCTGGAGCGTTCAACGCCCCACAATGCTTTCTGATGGCAGTGCCCGTGAAACAAGACGGGTCCGTCGCCGCTATCGACGTTGATTGACGGCCGTTTGGGATGCTCATCCCAGCTGATCTCGATGAAATCCTCTACCAGCTCGCAGCAATTGGCGATTCGGCGCAGATCCGCCGGATCAACGCCCATCTCAAGTTCCTGCCACTCGTCCTTGATTGCCGAGATACAGCCGGGCTCGCACCCGACGATCGCCTGAACCTCGTTGGTATCCATCAAGCTGAGCAACGCTTCCGCAGCGTCTCGACACACGTCTTGCGCCTGATCCAGCAGCCCGGTGCTGATCGCGGCTCGACCGCAGCATCCCATCCTGGGCAGTACGACCCGATACCCCAGCGCCTCCAGCACCACGACCGCCGCCCTTCCGATGCGCGGCTCGCCGTAGATTGTGAAGCAGTCCGGCACAAGAACCACCACCGGCCCATCCGTCGCCGCACTCTCCCGCGCTGTAAACCACCGATAGAGCGAGGGCCCGAACCGTGGCAGACTGCGCTGCGGCGCGATACCTAGCGCTCGCCTTATGACCGACGCGGCCGGGGCGAACCGACCCATTGCGTTCACCAACGGATACAAAGCCGATGCAATCCGGCTGATCCGCCGAACATCCCCGAATCGACGAATGTGAGCCGGCGCACCACCCGAACCGGCGTAGCGCTGGGCGGTGTACTCGGCCTTGAGCTTGGCGATATCCACGTTGCTGGGACATTCCGTTTTGCACGCCTTGCACGAAAGACACAAGTCCAAGGTTTTGATCGTTTCGGGATCATCCCACGCCGGCGTTCGACCATCGACCGACAGTTGGCCGCTGATTGCCAGTCGAAGGGCGTTGCCGCGCCCCCTCGTGGCGTGGCGCTCATCGCGCAGCGCGCGATACGACGGGCACATGGTTCCGCCGACGAGCTTCCGGCACACGCCGGCGCCGTTGCACATTTCCACCGCGGCCCCAAACCCGTGCTCCCGGTCGTACCGGAAGTACGTCTTCACCGCGGGAATCTCGACGGTCGCCTTTTCGGGACGAACGCGAAGCGCCTCCGTCATCGGCTGCGGATCGACGATATTGCCGGGATTCATCCGGTTGTGCGGATCGAAGATTCTCTTGATAGCACCGAACCCATCGCACAGCGCTTCGCCGTAAAATCGCCGCAGCAATCCCGATCGCGCTCGGCCGTCTCCATGCTCGCCCGACAGCGCGCCGCCGAATTGCTTGATCAGCTCGGTCACTTCGGTCGCAATCGCCTCCATCGCCTTCATGTCCTTCGGATCACGCAGGCAGATCAACGGCCGCATGTGTAGACATCCAACCGATGCATGCGCGTAGTACGCCGCTTCGGTTCCGTTGGCCGCAACGATCCGGCGGAACTCACGCACAAACTCCCCCAGCCGCCCCGGCTCGACCGCGGCGTCCTCGATGAATGTCAGGGGCTTGCGCAGCCCGGGAATCCCGTGCAGCAACGGCTCGCCCGCCTGACGAAGCTTCCACGCGCTCGTCATCGCGCTCGCTTCGGTGTACTGCGCTGTTCGACCGGCCGGAAACTGCGACACCAGCGCGTCCAGCTTCCCTCGAAGATCCGACGCCTCCTCCGCAAAGTACTCGACGTACAGCACCGCCTGCGGCGTCTCGCGGTCTACGGTCGGCAAAAGATCGACATACCGGCGATACTCGACGTTCTTCCGCGCTAGATCGATGATCAGACGGTCGATCAACTCCACCGCCGCCGGTTTGGTTTGGAGGATCGAATTCACCGCGCTCAGCGCGTCATCGATCTCGGCGAAGGCAACAATCACGAGTCCCTTGAGCTTCGGCGTCGCCACGAGACGCACGGTCGCCCTGAGCGTGATCCCCAGCGTCCCTTCAGCTCCGCACAAAAGATGCGCCAAGTTCACGTGATCGAATCGGCCCGGCTGTGATCGCTCGAACTGATCGAGCAGCAGATCAAGGTTGTAACCGTTGACGCGGCGCAGCGTCTTGGGGTACCGACCGCGAATCTCCTTAGCGAGCGGCATAACAACCTCGGCCACCCGCCGCGTTAGGTCTGCGACTCGCTCGTCACGCGCAGCGGCGCCTTCGCCCAACTCGAGCTGCGCACCATCCGCCAGCAGCACCGTCAGCGCCTCGACGTGCTCGACCGTGCGGTTGTACAGGATCGAGTGCGCGCCGGCCGAGTTGTTGCCGATCATCCCCCCCAGCGTGGCGTGGGTCGAAGTCGCGACGTCCGGGCCGAACATCAAGCCATGTAGCGACGCCTTACGGTTCAGTTCATCCAGCACCACGCCGGGTTCGACGCTGGCCGTTCGCCGCGGCGGATCGATCGCCAGGATACGGCAACAAAACGGGGAGAAATCGAGCACCACCGCCCGGTTGACCGCTTGTCCCGCAAGCGAGGTTCCGCTCCCCCGGGGAAGGATCGGCAGATCATGCTTCGCGCAGTACGCAACGACGGCCTTCACATCCTCGACGTGCCGAGGAATCACCACGCCGATCGGCTCAACCTGATAAATGCTGGCATCCGTGCTGTACAGCAGGCGCGACATACGATCGAAACGAACTTCGGGCAACGCGGCCCGAAGTTCGTTGATTAATTCCTGGCTGGCTTCGATGTCTTGGGCTTGCGCAGAAAGTATGCTCATGGGTTTAATCAGCGGGGATTATTTCTTGTTGGTAATCCAGCGGGCTCTCTTCCCGTTGGCATTATCATAACGCATATCGTGCAGCAAATTCGATCAGTGGGGTGAATGGGGAGAGTTTCTACATCCGGGTCTAACTTCGCGTCTCCGTTGACGAACATTTCCCCCAAACCCGTGATCAAAACCCCCGGGGGCTAGCTTAATCCCCACGCCCGCAGTCCGCGTCCCTCTCGTGCGCATAGCCAATAATACTGCGCGATTTTAGGACGGTCGTTCGGTTGCGATCGAATTTCTCAATGTATAATTGCGCAGACTTCCTCGAGGGGATTACGTATGTTTCCTTTGCGCGACACCGTGAAATCGAAATCTTTCCCCATCGTTAACCTCTCGCTGATCATCCTTAATATTTTCA
>JADFGE010000226.1 GCA_022567855.1 Planctomycetota bacterium
GTCTTGGGGTGGATTCTCGGAATCGGCGGCTTGGTCACGGGATCGTTCATTATCGCAGGAGATCCAGCATCCGTGCAGACTTGGGGCTTCGGACTCTTCTTCGCGGGGTGGAGTCTGCAAAATGTTGCTTTTGTTAGTTATCGAGATCGAGTGCTGCGTCTGATCAACAAACTGTCCGCGAAGCGAACTTCATAACTTCACCTTTGTCCTTCTCTGTGTCCTCTGTGCCTCTGTGTTGAATCGATTTCTAAAGGGTCCCATTCATGTCTGGAAGCTCCAACGTAGGAATGCACATCGATCACAACGTGCAGGAGGATCCCGAGAAGCTCGCCGAGTTCGAGGCGAAGATCGATGCCGGCCAACTCATCGAGCCGGACGATTGGCTGCCTCAGGCCTATCGCACCGGCATGCTCAAGATGGCGGAGCATCACGCCAACTCCGAGATCATTGGTGCGCTGCCCGAAGGGGAGTGGATCACACGGGCCCCGAGTCTGCGCCGCAAGCTCGCATTGACGGCCAAGGTCCAGGACGAAGTCGGCCACGGCCAGATGCTCTATCGCGTGTCGCAGGACCTCGGCAAGACGCGCGATCAGATGCTGCGCGATCTGATTACAGGCGTGACGAAGTATCACAACGTCTTCAACTATCCCGCGCCGACCTGGGGCGACATCGCCATGATCCAGTGGCTCATCGACGGCGCGGCGATCATGAATCAGAAATCGCTCGCCGACGGCGCCTACGGCCCGTACGTGCGCACCATGAAGCGGATCAACATGGAGGAGGCGTTCCACTTCAAGTGCGGCGAGGACATGGTGCTCACCCTGATGAGCGGCACGGCGCAGCAACGGGTCTTGGGCCAGGATGCCTTTGATCGCTGGTGGTATCCGTCGTTGATGTTCTTCGGCCCGCCGGACAAACCCAACTGCCGCAACCTCCCGCCGATGCGCTGGCGCATGAAGACGGTGACCAACGACGATCTTCGGCAACGATTTATCAATCGCTTCGTGCCTGCCGCCAAGGATCTTGGTCTCAATATCCATGTCGTCAAGAAAAGCGACGACGGCATGGTCATCGAAAAGCAACTCGATCCCAACTTGCACTACGACGAATCGACTGAGAACTGGACGGTGACCGATCCGGATTGGGAGGAGTTTTACCGTGTGATTCGCGGCGGCGGCCCGTGCAACAAGCAACGCCTTAGTCTGCGCCGATTTTCGTATGAGCAAGGCCGGTGGGTTCGCAGCGCGATCATGAACGGCCGTGCGGGCCTACCGCCCGCCGCCTAGGTCTGACAACTGACAACTGACAACTGATTCCGATGTCCAAGATCAGAGAACATCCACCCGACGCCAACGGTGAAATGACTTCCCCCAAGGAGGGAGACCTCGAGGCTTTCGCCGTGTTCGTGCAGCTCCAACGGGGCGATCCGCACATCTATGCCGGGTGTGTTGATGCGGCCGACGCCAAGATGGCGCTTCAATTTGCCCGCGAGCACTATGGGCAGGATCAACCGTGTGTGAATATCTGGGTCGTGCCGAAGCAAGCGATCGCCGCGACCGAATACGACAAGGACCTGATTTGGCGGTATACGGATCAGACGTATCGTCTCGCCCGCGGCTACGCCAAGGGCGTGCGTGAGAAGTGGGAAAAGATCCGTGCCAAGAACGACCTCGATGATTATGAGAAGGAAGACTTGAAGGAGATGTTCTGACGATCGGAACCCACGGATTGGTATCCGGGGGGTCGGTATCCGGGGGCGTCGCTTGTTGAGTTTGCTAGCGCGATATGGACAACCTTCCTGAGAATCTGAAACAGCCGATGATTGATCTGCTGCTGGCCGTGGCTGATGACAAGCTCATGCTCGGTCACCGCAACAGTGATTGGACGGGGCTTGGGCCGATCCTCGAAGAGGACATCGCCTTCTCGTCGTTGGCGCAAGACGAGATCGCTCACGCCCAGGTGATCTACGAGCTGCTCAGCCCGCTTGTCGACAAGACGGCCGATGAGCTCGCCTACGGCCGATCGATCGACCAGTACCGCTGCGCCCAGATCGTTGAGCTACCCGATGGTTTCGATTGGGCCGTCGCCATCGCCCGGCAGTTCTTCTGCGATCATTTCGACCGCTTGCGGCTTCGCGCACTGTCACATTCGTCATATAAACCCCTGGCCGATGTCGCCTCGCGCCTGGCCGCGGAGGAGCAGGTTCACGTGGATCACGTCGATGCGTGGATCGTTCGTCTTGGGAAAGGTAATACCGACTCCAAGCAGCGCTTGCAGACGGCGCTCGATCAACTATCGCCGATCGCGCCGATGTTGTTTGAGCCGGTCGACCACGAAGCTGAGCTGATCACTGCGGGTCTCTACCCGCAGGCGGAAACGGACATGTTCCACGCTTGGCGCGACGTGCTTCAGCACGTCGCGCACGAAGGCGGACTTGCCCTAGAACTATCACCGCCAAACGCAGGCGCACAAGGCGGTCGACGCGGTCACCACAGCGAGCACCTCAAATCCCTGCTCGATGAGATGTGCGAGGTCTATCGCCTCGAACCCGGGGTCGCGTGGTAAAGGAAACTATCAAGGTTCAGCCTTGACGCCCTTGTGCTCGCGCTCCCCTTTGGGTCGCGGCTAAACGTGTGTGCGGCGTATGATATTCTGACCAATGATCGATACCGAATCCATCATGGACGTGTTGCGGGAGATACCCGATCCGGAGATGCCGATCAGCATCGTCGATCTGGGGTTGGTGGAAGATGTTCGGATTGAAACGAACGGCGACAGCGCGGTGGTGTCGATCGACATTCTTCCCACGTTCGTCGGTTGCCCCGCGTTGCCGATGATCGAGAACGAGATCAGGACGAAGGTGGGGGCGGTTGAGGGCGTAGGCGAAGTCTCGGTGCAGTTTATCTACGATCCGCCCTGGTCGGTTGATCGCATCAGCGACGACGGTCGCCGATCCCTGGCGGCGCACGGCGTGACGGTTCCCGAGCATGGCTCCAAGCTGGACGTGCCGGGTCACGGCTCAACGGTCGAGCTTCGTACGTCCGCCATCGCCTGCCCGTTCTGCAACTCGAACGAGACGCGACTGGACAGCCAGTTCGGCCCGACGCGGTGCCGAATGATCTACTACTGCGAATCATGCAAAAACTCGTTTGAACATATGAAACGGGTGTGATGGGACGTCCGGGCCGATCGCCGTCAACTGGAGAGAACAGGCGGTTGTCGCTACGATAAACCGGCCGGCTCTTTGAGCGGTGCTTCGGTCCGATCCGGGCCCGCGCGAGTCTCACCAACGATGGGACGCACCGAATCATGTCCAAAGAAACGGTTCACGACCGGACGAAGGTGACGCCCAGCGTGCCCGAGCTTGGGGTGAAGAGTTCGCACATACCACGGAGACCGAAGATCACGCCGCCCAAACCTCGCAAAGACATCAGCACGCCGACGATCGCCCTCGGCGAGATCCCGAATCTTCAGATTCTCAACGAGAAGGGCGAGATCAGCGACCCGTCGCATGAGCCGAAGCTCGAGCCGGCCGAGCTGCTGCGGATCTACCGGGCGATGGTCCTGACCCGCAAGCTGGACACGCGCATGTTGACCATGCAGCGCCAGGGTGAGATGGGCACCTTCGCGCCGGGGATGGGACAAGAGGCCACGCAGATTGGGCAGATCTATCCGCTGACGAAAAAGGATTGGTTTGCTCCATCGTATCGCTCGTTCGGAGCGCAGCTGTGGCGCGGCTGGACGATCGAGGGACTGATGCTCTTGTGGGATGGATTCTCCGAGGGGTTTGAGATTCCGGACGGCGTCAACGATCTGCCGTTCTCGATCGTGATCGGCTCGCACGTGGCCACGGCGACGGGCGTGGCGATGGGCATCAAGCGGCGAGACGACGATGATGCGGTGGTGCTGACCAACTTCGGTGACGGCGCTTTCTCGCAAGGGATCGTGGCTGAGTCATTCAACTTCGCCGCGGTCGACAAGGCCCCGATCGTTTTCGTCTGCGAGAACAACGGCTACGCGATCTCGATGCCCGTGCAAAGGCAAACCGGCGCTGACTACTTGGCCGGGCGGAGCGTCGGATACGGCATCCCCTCCATGCGCGTCGATGGCAACGACGTCTTGGCGATGATCGTCGCGACGACCGATGCCGTCGAACGCGCCCGCAAGGGCGAAGGGCCGACGCTGCTCGAAGCCGTCACCTATCGCATGAGCCTGCATACCACCGCCGACGATCCAAAGGTGTATCGAAACGAAGAAGAGGTCGAGTATTGGAAGACGCGATGTCCGCTGGCGAGGTTCGAGATCTACCTGAAGAATAAGAACCTCCTTGATGATGCCGCGATCGAGCGGACGGCCGCCGAATGTGAACAAGAAGTGATCGCGGGGAGAGAACGATTCCGAGGGCGTGCGACCGCCAACCCGCGCGAGGTGTTTGATTCCATGTACGAGAAGCTCTCGCCGGAGCTCGAAGACCAGAAGCGAGAGTATCTCGCAAAATTGGATCGGAAGGAAGAGAGGCATTAGGCACTCGGCACTTGGCATTAGGGAAGAGGAAGCAGAATCGCTTGCGCAGAACATCTCGGACCCACTGCCCACTGCCTAATGCCTAATGCCTCTGGATTTTCACCATGCCGCAACTGAACATGGCCGAATCACTGAACCTCGCGCTCGACCAGAGCATGGCGGCCGACGACGCCGTCTGTGTCATTGGCGAAGACATCGGCGTCAACGGCGGCGTGTTCCGCATCACCAAAGGGCTGCTTGAAAAGTACGGGGAGGATCGTGTTATCGACACGCCGCTGGCCGAGAACGGCATCATCGGCGCTGCCGTGGGCATGGCGATCTACGGACTCAAACCCGTCGCGGAGATTCAGTTCTCCGGGTTCATGATGCAGGCGTTCGATCAGATCGAGCAGAACATGGCGCGGATGCGCAATCGGTCGCGCGGCCGCTTCCCCGTGCCCATGGTCCTTCGGACACCCTACGGCGGTGGGATTCGCGCCGTCGAACACCATTCGGAATCGCGCGAAGCCTATTGGGCGCACACGCCCGGGCTCAAAGTCGTTATCCCCTCCGGACCGCGAAATGCACGGTCGCTGCTTCACGCTGCGATCAACGATCCTGATCCGGTCATCTTTTACGAACCGAAAGCTGTGTACCGTGCGTTTCGTGAAGATGTGCCGGAGGAACCGGAGCCGTTCGAGATCGGTAAAGCGCAAGTTGTAAGAGAAGGCTGCGACATCACGTTGATCGCGTACGGCGCGATGATGCGACCGACGCTGGAAGCGGCGGAGGATCTCGTTGACATTCACAATGTCAACGCCGAGGTGATCGATCTGTTGTCGATTTCGCCGATGGATACGCAAACGCTTGTCGATTCCGTCTCCAAGACCGGCCGATGCGTGATCGTCCACGAAGGTCCGCGCACCTGCGG
>JADFGE010000227.1 GCA_022567855.1 Planctomycetota bacterium
GCTGTCGTTGGCGTGGAGCGTACGCCTCTTGCGGTTGGGCCCGGTGCGTCTGCCCACCGCACGCGGGGCCAACTCAGGCCCGCAAGGATGTATCCTTGACTACTCTGTATACGATGCTACAATTCTCAACAGATTACTGGTTCAACGTTGATGAGCCGGCTTGTGATGACCCGTGCGAAGAACATTGCTGACGTCCGCTTCGCCAAGGTCCGCGCGGACCACTCCAAGGAGACTGCGGAGGACTACGTCGAAGGGATTTCCGACATCATTCACCGCCAGGGCACATGCCGGGTCAAGGACATGGCCAAGCAGATGGGCGTTTCCCATGTCACCGTTGTTCGCACCATCGCGCGTCTGGCCAAGGAAGGCCTGGCGACGTCGGAGCCGTACCGGCCGATTCGTTTGACGGCCAAAGGTGAGCGACTCGCGGCTCGGAGCCGCCACCGGCACGAGATCGTCCTCTCGTTCCTGCTGGCGCTGGGCGTTCGGCCGGTCGATGCGGCTCGCGATGCCGAGGGGATAGAGCACCACGTCAGTCCAGACACCCTGAAGCGAATGAAGGCGTTCGTCGTGGAGCACAGCCGACAGTCACCCGCGTCACATTGAACCATCCAGGCGGGAATACGGGTCCAAGAGGCAGTTTCGTGGAAACAAGTGGCATCACCAACAAGACCGATCGATCAGGCGGCAGCGCCGACGAAGACAACCGCGCGTCATTACCACGCTTGACTCGCAGGGCGTTCCTGGGTTCGGGCGCCGTCGCCGGGACGGGCGTAGCGCTGACGGCGCCGCTGCTCCGAAATACACCGTCGGAAGCACGCACCGTGATCCTCGCAAGTCACAACGGCCCGCACGATGCGCATTCAGCCGACGCTCACCGGATGGGGACCGTGGGCACGATCGGGGAGGACCGGCAACCGGTCCGCCCGATGCACTTTCTCGGGGCATTCAACGAGACCGAGTTCCCGGAGCTGTTGCCGAGCGACTTCCATCTGGAGTCAAAGCTGCCGAATGGCGCGAGACTTCACGAATACCTCTTCATCGCCTCCGACAAAGAAATCGAGATCGCGCCCGGCCTCTATTTTCCTGCCTGGACGTACAACGGCCAGGTCCCCGGCCCGACGCTGCGGGCGACCCGAGGCGATCGCATTCGCATCTGGTTCATCAACGAGGGCTCCCACCCGCACACGATTCACTTCCACGGTTGGCATCCGTTCGAGCAGGACGGATCGATGTTGCACCAGTTCGTATATCCATCCACAGGCGAAGCCCTGGAGTACCCCTTTGGGCCGGGCGCCGATCCGACACCGTGGCTGGCAATGGACCCGATCAAACGGCGACGGCGCGGTTTAGATATCTATGAATTCGAAGCCGATCCCGTCGGCCTGCACCTGTACCACTGCCACTCCCTGCCGCTGAAGCGCCATATCCACAAGGGCCTGTACGGCACGTTCATCGTCGACCCACCGGGAGGGCGGCCCAAGATCGATCCCCACACGAACCAGGCTTTGTCGGCGGACCATCCCCTCCACGAGATGGTGATGGTGATGAACGGCTTCGATACGAACTTCGACGGCGATAACGAGGTGTACGCGATCAACTCGGTGGCATTCCACTACCAGGTGAACCCGATCCCGGTGCGGATCGGTGACTTGGTGCGCGTGTACTTGGTCAACATCACCGAGTTTGACCCGGTCAACTCATTCCATCTGCATGCGGGGTTCTTCCGCATCTATCGGACCGGGACGAACCTGAGGTCGGACGAGTACAGCGACATGGCCATGTTCTGCCAGGGCGAGCGCGCGATTTTGGAGTTCCGCTTCCGTGAAGGTTGGCCGGGCAAGTACATGTTCCACGCCCACCAGAGCGAGTTCGCTGAGTTGGGCTGGATGGCGCTGTTCGATGCGCAGGAAAACGCGCAGGAAAGGGAGACGTCCGTATGACTGAGCAAGCTCAAATTTGGCGGTGCGTTCCCACGCTCGTTTTAGCGATACCTCTTCTTGCAGTTCGTGTAGTTGCAATCGGGCTAATGTTGAGTACTGGCTGCGACGCCTTTGCGCAACAGCGTGCGGAGGACAAGAGCGGCTACCACCTGTTCAACCCGACGCCGCGGCATCTGATGCGAGATCTCAGCGCCGATCGGCCGGACGTGACGGAAAGCCCGATCACCGTTGACGCCGGCCATGTGCAGGTCGAGCTGAGCTTCCTCGACTATCGCCGCGACGATCGCAACAGCGACATGACTGAAGTCGAAGCGTGGACGGTCGGGGCGACGAACATCAAGTTTGGCCTGCTGAACAACGTCGATCTTCAATTCGTGTTCGATGCCTACACGGATGAAGACACGCTCGACATAGCCGCCGGCACCGCCAGCAGCGCCAAAGGGTTCAACGACATCCAGTTCCGGCTGAAAATCAACCTGTGGGGCAACGACGGCGGCGAAACCGCCTTCGCCGTGATGCCGTTCATCCAGTTGCCGGCCGGGTCGGACGAGCTGAGCAGCGATCATGTCGAAGGCGGGCTGATCTTTCCGTTCGCGACGGCGCTACGCGATGGGTGGGGCCTGGGGTTGATGGCGGAAGTCGATTGGGTGTTTGACGAAGACGATGGCGAGTACGACACCGAGTTTGTTCACACCGCGGTGCTCGGCCACGACATCATGGGGTCGCTCGGCGGATACGTCGAGTACATCGGCATCGTCAGCGGCGACGGCGACAGTGACTACCAGGCGCTGATCGGCACCGGCCTGACCTACGCGCTGAGCGCCGACCTGGTGCTGGACGTCGGGGCGAACTTCGGCCTGACGAAAGCGGCCGAGGACGTGAACGTGTTCGCGGGTGTGACGGTGCGGTTCTGAGCGGGCGTAGACCAGACGGCTGGATCGATTGGGAGTGCGACGATGAACGGATCAGGCCAGCAACCGCGAGCATCCCGGCGTGTGCCGGCGCTGGTTCTTGCCCTGCTGCCTTTGGTGCTGCTGGGGCTGCTGGTCGCCGTGTTTGTCACGAGTGATCCGACCGCGGTCCTGAAGGCGTCGTTCCCGCCGATCGAGGAGCTGGCTTTCCAGCGGGTCACGCTTGAGCCCGGCCTGATCACGCTCAGGGTGAGCAACGACGGGCCTGATCCGCTGACCATCGCCCAGGTCATGGTGGACGACGCGTATTGGAACTTCACCATCGAGCCGGATTCCACGATCGACCGCCTGGGCAACGCCACGGTGAAGATCCCGTATGCGTGGGTGAAAGACGAGACCCACGTGGTGAAGTTCATCACTTCCACCGGAGTGACGTTCGAGCACGAGATTGAAGTAGCGGTTGAGTCGCCGAGACCGACGGCTGCACTCTTTGGATTGTTCGCGATTCTGGGGATCTACGTTGGGGTGCTTCCCGTGGCGATGGGAATGATGTGGCTGCCTGCGTTGCGCCGGACGCGGCGGAAGTTTATCGAAGTCCTCCTGTTCCTGACCATCGGATTGCTGGTGTTCCTGGGGTTCGATGCGCTGGAAGAGGCGTTGGAAATCGTCGAGGGCTTCCCCCGGGTCTACCAGGGGATGGGATTGCTGGTGATCGGTGGGATCGGAAGTTTTGCATTGCTGACCGCACTGAACAACGAACTGACAGCGCGTCACGGGGATGCCGCAGACAGCTCGGCGACCTTGTCCTACATGATCGCCAGCGGCATCGGGCTCCACAACCTGGCGGAGGGGCTTGCCATTGGAGCCGCCTATGCGCTGGGCGAGATCACCCTGGGCTCGATGCTGGTGCTGGGCTTCATGTTGCACAACATCACCGAAGGACTCGCGGTCGTGGCCCCGCTCGCCAAGTCCGGGGCAGCGCTGCGCCGGTTGGTTTGTCTGGGCGCGATTGCCGGCGGGCCGACCATCATCGGCGCCTGGATCGGCGGTTTCACCTACTCGCCGTTGTGGTCGCTCCTGTTTCTGGCAATCGGGGCGGGGGCGATCTTCCAGGTGGCCTGGCAGATCCTGGCCCAGATGGCGCGACAGCACGAGCCGCGCTCGCCGCTGTTCGATTTCGCCAACCTCGGCGGGCTGATGGCTGGTTTCCTGATCATGTACACGACCGGACTGCTGGTGGCGATATGAGACGTATAGATTCCAGAAAGGTTTGGACCATGAAGCGGATTGGATTGCTTAGTGTGTTGATGATCGTTGTCGTCAGCGCGACCGGCGTCGTGCTCGCCTCCATCGCGCAAGGCGCGGTGAGCCGCGAGATCACGATCGTTGCCAAGAACATGGTCTTCAGCGTCCCGTCGCTCGAATCGTCCGGCGAGGCAAACCCGACGATCACCGTCAAGCGCGGCCAGAGAGTTACGATTACCTTGCGCAATGACGACGCGGGCATGCAGCATGACCTGGTCATCGAGGGGTTGGACGTTCGCCTTGAAGCAGTATCCTGCGGCGAGACGACGCGATTGACCTTTACCGCACCTCGTGAGCCGGGCGAGTACGTCTACCTGTGCAGCTTCCATCCCAGAAGAATGCGCGGCGTGTTCGTCGTCGAATGAACACGCAGCAAATCCCGCGCGAGCAGCAGACCCGCAACCGCGTGCCCGCCCGGAAACCGCCGAGCGATCCCCGATTCTGGATCAACGGTGGCGGAGTTTCGGCCGGACGTCGCGCCCGGCTGCGCGCTCTTTGGTTTGAAGCTGAGTCGCGGGCTGATCGCTGATGGCTGACGACTCAAGCCCCTAGCCTGAAGCCTTCTTGTCACGCTTCGGCCGATCCTCAAATGCACGCATGGCGGGATTATTGGGAGCGAAGCGCGACCGTGTGGGTGTCGTTTTTACGGCCTCGCAAGGGCCTTCTTCCGGCCGCCCTCCCTCCAGCGCCGGATGCGCGCGGAGCTAGGGGAAACCCTGGTAGCGGGAACGTGCCTGTCCCGGTTTCCTACGCTCTTCCTCCTCACCCGGTTTCAAGCCAGTTAATTCGAACGGCCAATATCACATTGTCATCACCGTAGTATTCGACGGCGGTGCCTGCCGGTCGCATCTCCTGGCCAATGTCCGATGGGCTTATAGTCAACACGAAGCAGCCGAGGAGTGGGGGTTTCGGATCGCTGGACGACTCGTTGATGTCGATCACGTCGATCCTCAGTTCAAAGGGGGTAAAGCCATTATCATACGAACCGAGAATGGTCTTGTACTCACCATCAACAAATCTCTTCATCGTTTCGTCTCTCATTTCATAGCCGTCTAGGCTCTTTCCACTGTCAATGCGCTTGTCGGCAATATACAGCTCGATCCGCGTTGGATTCCTCCGGCCTTCCACCCAATCGCCGACTTCCTGCAAGCTCAAGCTACGAAGCTCAAAGACAAGCAATCTGGGAGAGCGAGACAAGGCTACAGGCGCCGGTGGCTGTGAGGGGATTGGGCTCTGCGCAGTTGGAAGATATAG
>JADFGE010000228.1 GCA_022567855.1 Planctomycetota bacterium
GCGGCGGGCGGAGACGGGCGGTCGAGTCGAGGGGCTGTTTCTGGAGGAAGTTGCCCACGGTCAGTGGCTGGTGATGCTGCGCAGTAACGGGCGACTTCGCGCCGGGCAGCGAGTTCAACTGCTCGATACCGACGGTCAGCCATACGAGTCCGCGTTGGAACTCGTCGAGCCGCGAGCGGAGGGGTGGCTGGTCAACGCCGGTGGATCGCAGAGCGTGTCGGCGATGCTCGACCGCGCCGGGTGGACGCCGCTGCCGCCGTATATTCTACGAGCGCGCGGTGAGGAGAAGTTTCGCGACGCACTGGATCGGCAGTGGTATCAAACCACGTTCGCCGATCCGCGCGAGCGCCGGTCCGTGGCCGCGCCGACGGCCGGGCTGCACTTTACGCCCGAACTTCTGGCGAGAATAGAAAATAGAGGCGTGCGACGGATCGACGTGGTGCTCGACATCGGCCTCGGCACGTTCAAGCCGATTACTGCTGAGACGATTGATCAGCACCCAATGCACGCGGAACGGTTTGCGGTCGAACCAAGCGTTATCGAGGCGATCAAACAGACGCACAACCCAGCGCGTGGATCGGGGCGCATCATCGCGGTCGGCACGACTGTGGTGCGAACGCTCGAATCGCTCCCGGCGACGCTTCCAGATCCCGCCGCGCTGAGCGAACCAGTCATCGGCCGCACCGAGCTGCTGATCTCGCCGCCGTACCGCTTCAAGCACGTGGACGGGATGCTGACGAACTTTCACCTGCCGCGATCGACACTGCTGGCTCTGGTGGGGGCGATGGTGGGGCTGGACCGCATCAAGGCTGCCTATCGCGAGGCGATCAGCCAACGGTACCGTTTCTACAGCTACGGCGACGCGATGTTGATCCTGCCCTGAGGGTGGGTCGGGGCAATCATTTCTACGCGCCAAACTGCCACCATCCCGATATGTAAGGCATGGAGGGCGGTGCTGTTTTTCTGCGCATGAGAATCGCCGAGCTGATTCAAGGATTATCGATCGAACTCGTCCGCGGCTCACCGCAGACGGAGGTTTGCGAGATCGTTGAGGATTCTCGCGTCGCCTCAACGGGCTGCTTGTTCGTGGCCCGGGCGGGCGCCCAATCCGACGGATCAGCGTTCATCGAAGAGGCTGTATCAAAGGGGGCCGTCGCCGTGCTGGGGGCCGACCTTACGAACATCCCAGAGGAGGTGGTCGCACTGAAGGCCCAAAACCCGGCCCGAGCTGCTGCGCATCTGGCCGAGCGGTTCAACGGTCATCCCGCGACCACCTTGCGACTTGTCGGCATCACCGGCACCAACGGCAAGACGACCATCGCCCATCTGGTTCATCACTTGCTCAACCAGGCGAATGTGACCTGCGGTCTCATCGGCACGGTGCAGATCGACGACGGCGCTCTGACCACGCCCGCCTCGCTCACCACGCCGTCGGCGATCGACATCAGCCGACGCTTGAAAACGATGGTGAACAACCACTGCACCGCCGCTGTGATCGAGGTCTCCAGCCACGCGTTGGACCAGGATCGCGTAGCCGCGTTGCCGTTCGACGTCGCCGTGTTCACGAATCTCACCGGCGACCACCTTGACTACCACCGCTCGATGGATGCGTACGCTCAGGCCAAGGCGCGCTTGTTTCGATCGCTGTCAGCCGAGGCATGGGCAATCGTGAACATCGACGATCCCGCGGCGGCGCAGATGACCCGCGATTGTTCGGCCCGTGTGTTGGCGACGAGTCTGATCGATCCGGCTGCCGATTGCTTTGCGACGTGCGACCGCCAAACGATCGACCACGTTCAGACCCAGTTTCGGGGGCCGTGGGGTCAGTTCGACGTGCGGTTACCGCTGGTGGGGAAACATAACGTTGCCAACGCACTGCAAGCCGCAGTGGCGTGCTGGGTGATGGGACTGAAAGAAGACGCGCTGCGCGCAGGTCTGAACTCGTGCAGCGCGCCGCCGGGCCGGCTGGAGCCGGTGACGACGTCCAGCGACGACTTTACCGTCTTCGTGGATTACGCCCACACCGATGATGCGCTGGACAATGTGCTGCAAGCGCTGCGGCCGCTCGTACCGGAGGCCGGCCGGCTCCGTGTCGTGTTCGGATGCGGAGGCGACCGCGATCGAACCAAACGGCCGCGCATGGCAGCCGTCGCCGCTCGTTACGCCGACGAACTCATCATCACGTCCGACAATCCGCGGACTGAAGATCCGCAGACGATCATCGACGAAATCCTCGTCGGCGTTCCCGAAGCGCGCCGCGCCGACACCATCACCCTCGTGGACCGTCGGGCGGCGATCGAACATGCCATCGAGCGGTGCGGTCCCGATGATGTCGTGTTGATTGCCGGCAAAGGACATGAGCCGTACCAGATCATCGGCACACAGAAGCATCCGTTCGACGATCGGCGTGTCGCGACTGAAGCCATCGCGTTGAGTGCAGCAAAGGTGGGCGCTTCGTGACGTTCTTTTACGCCAAGAATCTGCGCCGTACGACCAAGGGAAGCTGGGTGCGGCCACTCATCGCACCGCTGGACGTTGACGGCGTTGGGATCGATTCGCGCGCGGATCTGACCGGCAAGGCTTTCGTTGCAATTCACGGTGAGCATCATGATGGACACGACTACCTCGCCGAGGCGATCCATGCCGGCGCGCAACTGTTGATCGTTGATCGGGAACCGAGCCAGGAAACGCTCCCACCGGACACCGCCGTCTTGCTCGTCGACGACACACGCACAGCCTTAGCACGACTGGCGTCGGCCTATCGCCGGACGCTGATCGACACGACCGTCATCGCGATCACCGGCTCAGCGGGCAAGACTACCACCAAGCACATGGTCGATGCTGTGCTCTCAACAACATTGCGCGGTACAGCTGCTCCAAAGTCCTTCAATAACGACATTGGCCTACCACTCACCATCCTCAACGCTCACGTTGATGACGCGTACCTCATCGTCGAAATTGGGGCGAACCAGCTCGGTGAGGTGAACACGCTGGCGGCCATCGCACGGCCCAACATCGCGGTTATCACCACCGTGGGTCGAGCGCACCTCGAAGGATTCGGCACGGTCGAGAACGTCGCAAAGGAAAAGGCCGCGCTGCTGGATCATCTCCAGCCAAACGGTCTCGGCATCCTCAACGCCGATGCGCCCCAGTTGCGCAACTACCGCGGCCGGGCGCAGTCGATCGTCTGGTTCGGCCTGGCCCGGGACGCCGACCTGCGCCTCACGGATCGCGGCGCGTGCGATGAAACTTGGTGGTTTGAGGTCAACGGAGAAGATCGCTTCGGGCTCGGACTACCCGGGGCGCACAACGCGGTCAATGCCCTGGCTGCGGTAGCGGTGGGGCGGCGGCTGGGGCTTTCTGATAAGCAGATCGATCAAGGACTCGCCCAATGCGAACCGGTCGCCATGCGGATGACGTGCCACACACTCGGCGGAATGACGATCTACAACGACGCCTACAACGCCAACCCCGACTCGATGATCGCAGCCCTGGACACCTTTGCCGAACTCACGATTGATGCGGACCGGCGCGTGGTCATTCTCGGCGACATGCTGGAACTCGGGGCCCAGGCAGAGGCACTCCATGCCGAGATCGGGCGCTACGTGATCGACGTGGACCGCAGGGCGCCGATCGCACACGCCGTACTGATCGGGTCGTTGTCCTGTGCCACGGCACGCGTGCTCACCCGGGCGTGGGGCGCTGACCGTGTGACGCACATGGACGAGCTCAACGACCAGACCGCTGCCTTCGCCGCGCAGAAAGTTCATCCAGGCGACCGGGTGTTATTGAAAGGCTCCCGCAGCATGGGGTTGGAGCGAATGCTCGACGCCCTGACGGGCGCGCCGACGGTCGCCAAGGCTGTCGTTGCGGCCACCCCCTGACGGCCGGTGAAACCTCATGCTGTACTACCTGCTCACGAAGACCAGTGACCAGCTTGATGAGATCGGGCTTTACTCGCTGTTGCAGGTCTTTTATCAGCTTGAGTTCCGCGCATTTGTCGCCGTCGTGTGCAGCTTCCTCATCGTTCTGCTGTTCGGGCGCAAGACGATCCGCTGGCTGATCAAACAGAAGATCGGCGACTCGCCGGAGTTTTATCACGCCGACCTCAACGAGATCATGGCCCGCAAGGCCGCGACGCCGACCATGGGCGGCATCCTGATTTGCGGGTCGATGCTGCTGACGATCCTGCTGTTCGCCGACCTGACGAATCGGTTCGTGATGCTCGCGCTGATCGTGCTGGCGTGGCTGGCCGTCCTGGGTGGTTTCGACGATTGGCTGAAACTTACATCCGCTCGGCGTGCGCCGGGCTCGCGCGAGGGGCTGCACGCTTGGGAGAAGCTGCTCTTTCAGATTGGGATCGGCGCCGTGGCCGGGTACTTCCTGTATCGCCACGGCATCGGTCGGGAAACCCACCACGTACTGACGCTGCCCTTTCAGCGCACATATCAACCCGGCACGACCCAACTCGAGAGCTCCGTGATCGTGCTCAGCGGCGTTGCGTTCGTACTCATCGCGACGATTCTCATCGCCGGCACCTCCAACGCGGTCAACCTCACCGACGGAATGGACGGGCTGGCGCCAGGTACGCTGGCGGTGGCGTCGTTTGCGCTCATGGTCCTGTGCTTTATCGCCGGCAGCTTCGACACCGCTCGGTTCCTGATGTTTCCCCACATCGACGGCTCCAAGGAGTTGATGATCGTGACCGGGGCGATGGCCGGCGCATGTCTGGGGTTCCTGTGGTTCAACTGCGCGCCGGCCCAAGTCTTCATGGGCGATACCGGCGCGCTGCCGCTGGGCGGCTTGATGGCCTACATCGCCGTCGCCATTCGCCAGGAAATCCTGTTGCTGGTGATCGGCGGCGTGTTCTTCATGGAGATGGCCAGCGTGATCCTCCAGGTCGGCTACTTCAAATGGACGGGCGGCAAGCGCATCTTCCGCTGCTCGCCTATACACCATCACTTTCATTTGGGCGGATGGTCCGAACCGCAAGTTGTGACGCGGTTCTGGGTGCTCGCCGTCGTCTTCGCCATGATCGCGTTGGTCTCGATCAAGTTGCGGTGAGCATGCGATCGGCCGGCGCGTGTATCACGAGTTTTACATAACGCGATAATCGCCGGTGGTGCGCCTAGACGGCGAGGTCATTCAAGGCACGAACAGTGCGGTCCCGAAAGTCGATCGTTACGGAATCACCTGATCGAGATCGAGCATCGACCCGGCCACGTTGGGCGCTTCGATGAAACGATAAGTCCGTAGCAACGTGACCAGATCGCGCAGATCATCCGGCAGCACCGCTTGGAACGTCATCGGCTCGTTCGTCATCGGATGCGTGAAACCGAGCAGCGCCTCATGCAGCGCCTGGCGAGGCATCAACGAATCGCGCGGCGACCGATCGCCCTCGCCCGCGGG
>JADFGE010000010.1 GCA_022567855.1 Planctomycetota bacterium
GCCCTGTCCGCCCGCGGCCAGGTCCGCCTGACGCAGGTCGTAGATGACCGGACACCCAAACTCCCGCGCAATCGGCATCGGGTCGATCAGTTGCCAGGAGATCGGCGGCTGATGAATAATCGTTTGCCCGTGTACGGTGACGAGATCGACCGCTTGCTTCGGTTCGAGCAGTTCAGCGATCGCTGAGGCATGCAGCTCGCCCAGGGCCAGGCTGAGTCTCGCAAACTGCCCAGCGGACATCGGCGCCTGCTGAGCGGCCCGGCGAAGATCATCCGCCAACGGCCCGAGCCCACGCCCAAGATGCTTGATGAGTTCGGCCCGGATCCCCAGCCCCTGGCCGTCGATGTGAGCGACAATGACGTCGATTCCATCGATACTGGTCCCCGTCATTGCGCCGACGACCAGCCGCTGCCGTGTTCCGGGCGGTGACATGTCAAGATCGTCCCTTGAATCACCGAATCCTTCAACCAGCGTATCATCCCTGACCCCTAACTCCTAACTCCTAAACCCTCTCTTGCCTCCCCATGATCAAACGCATCCTTGTCACCGGCGGCGCCGGGTTCCTCGGCTCACATCTTTGCGATCGGCTCGTTTCGGCCGGGGACGACGTCATCTGCGTCGATAACTTCTTCACCTCACAGAAATCCAACATTGAGCACCTGCTGGACCACCGCAATTTCGAGCTGGTCCGCCACGATGTGATCCAACCGCTGTTCCTTGAGGTGGACGAGATCTACAACCTCGCGTGTCCCGCTGCCCCGGGTCACTACCAGTACAACCCGATCAAGACGATCAAGACATCGGTGATGGGGGCGATCCACGTGCTGGGGTTGGCCAAGCGCGTCCGAGCGAAGGTGCTCCACACCTCCACAAGCGAAGTGTACGGCGATCCGGACGTCCACCCTCAGCCGGAGTCCTATCGCGGCAACGTCAACCCCATCGGCCCCCGCGCCTGTTACGACGAGGGCAAGCGCGCCGCCGAGACGCTCATGTTCGATTACCGTCGACAGAACAACGTCAACATTCGCGTGGTGCGCATTTTCAACACCTACGGCCCGCGCATGCACCCGTTTGATGGGCGCGTCGTGAGCAACTTCATCCGCCAGGCGATCGTCGGCGAGGACATTTCGATCTACGGTGACGGCTCGCAGACGCGATCGTTCTGCTACGTTGACGATTTGATCGACGGTCTGCTCAAGATGATGGATGCGCCGGACGACTTTCCCGGGCCGGTCAACCTCGGCAACCCGGGTGAGTTCACGATTCGGCAACTGGCCGATCTCGTCAAGGAGCTGACCGGCTCGTCGTCGAAGATCATTTGCGGCCGGCCGCAACCCGAGGACGATCCGGCTCGACGGTGCCCGGATATCAGTCTGGCGCGTGAGAAACTTCACTGGCAGCCGACGACCGAGTTGAAAGAGGGCTTGGCGAAGACGGTCGCGTGGTTCAAGAGCATCGATTTCGCTTCGTATCGCGCACCGACGCCGAATTATTGACGAAGGTGTTGTGGCATTGTGGTATCAGGGCGCCGAGGCATCGGAACATCGGGACATCCTGGCGCCTGGGCTTGGAGACTTGTACGCTCGAACGCTTGAACGCTTGAACGCTTGAAGGGTTGAGCGATGAGCCTGCGGGGCTACGGCCCGGGGTGGATGGTCCGCGGCCCCTTGCCGGCCTTCTTCTCATACCGCCCATCGCCGGCGCGCTCGTACTTCGTGAAGCCGATCCGATCGAGATTGTCGTTGCTCAGCATCTTTCTCGTACCGTGCTCGGACCACCGGCCGGGGATGATCGGCGGCTGAATCACACGCCGAACCGGCTGGCCCGTCTCGGGGTGCTTGGTCAGCGGCGGATCCGACATCTTCTGAAACGCCTCAAACGTCTCGCCTTCGGAGCCGTCGTCGGTAATGACTTGATACACATAGGTGGGCATGGATCACCGTTTCGTGCTGGCTCTTGAATCATATCCCTCAATCCCCCGGCCGTGGCAAGCCGCTCGAGAAGCCCCGCCCGCTGCCGGCCTGAGGTCACGTACGCGTCTTGGCAAGGGGTCTCTCGGGTTCCGGGCGATTTCCCTTGGGGTTCATCGGTCCAATATGCTAGATTCGAGCGATTGCAGACCACGCCCGTCTCGCGCCGCTGTGCGGCGATCCGCTTTTGGTTTAAAGAGGCAGTCAGCGACTCCCGCCTGCCACGGCACGGGACCAGCTAAGGAAGGGACACCCGCATGCTTCGTAGTGCTTATTCGGTGGCCATGCAGATCGTGCTCGGACTCTACCCGTGGTTCGGTGCGAGCGCCCAAGCAGACGGACTTCAGTTCGTCGAGGAGACATCAACACACTTCCCACAGCCGAACCCCACGGAATACACGAATCAACTCACGATCGGCGATATCGACGGCGACGGCGATCTGGACATCATTTTCGCCAACGGCGGCAACTTCTCGTCGCAGGGGCCAATTCAAACACAACGCGTTTATATCAACAACGGGACCGGCCGTTTTACCGATGAGTCTGCGGCTCGGCTCAACTTTTCCGGCTGGTGTCGCGGTGTCGAGCTCGGCGATATCGACAATGACGGCGATCTCGACCTGATCTTCGCCCAGGATTTCAACAAACTGCCCCATCTCTTTACCAACGATGGCGCCGGCTTCTTCACGGACGTCACCGCTATACAACTACCCAATATCACCCTCAGCAGCTCCCGCGCGCAGTTCGGGGATGTCGATAACGACGGCGATTTGGACATCTATATCACCAGCGGATCCAGCAATCGATTCAGCTGCGGCCAGTACCGCTTGTACCTCAACGATGGCGCGGGCTTCTTCACCGATGAGACGGCCACCCACCTGCCGCTTGGCAACGTCTGCAACAACATGGATTGCATCTTCGGCGACATCGACGGTGA
Source organism: Planctomycetota bacterium (assembly GCA_022567855.1). Lineage (GTDB taxonomy): Bacteria > Planctomycetota > Phycisphaerae > Phycisphaerales > SM1A02 > JADFNO01. Next base: position 2,908 of record JADFGE010000010.1, read on the forward strand.
CTTCGACTTGGATGTCAAGACCGCCAGCACCGGCAGCAACAACAGCCGACTTTACCGAAACGATGGGACAGGCGTATTCTCACTTGTTACCGACATCCCGCCGGATAGCTCCTGCTATTCCTACGACTTCGGCGACATCAATGGAGACGGCGATCTCGATCTGCTGGGCATCAATGCAGGCTCCGGCACCACTGAACTCCTGCTCGAAAACGACGGGACGGGCGCCTTCACCAACATAAGCGGTCAGATATCGCCCAACTCCAGTCTCGACGACAACGATAGCAAGTTCTTTGACTACGACAACGATGGAGACCTCGACCTCATCATCGCCAGGCTCGGCTCCGGCGGCGAACGGATCTACAACAACGACGGCAATGGGAACTTCACCCAGGTTTCCGGCCTGATCACGGTCATCGGCGACTCCTCGCTCGACATCATGGTCGCTGATCTTACCGGCAATGGGAAGCTCGACATCGTCACCGCACAGGGCGAATCGGGCAACTTCGAGAACCGCATTTACATCAATAAGGGGCCGGCCGACACGATTCCGCCCAACATCGTCCGGACAGAGCAACTTAAAGACACCGACGACACGGTCGGGCCCTATGTCGTGCGAACCGTAATTTACGATCAAGTCACTTCTGACCGCGGCTTTTTCGATCACGGCGTGACGCTGAATTACTCCGTCGGCGCGGGCCCGGCTAGACAGGTTCCCATGACCTGGAGCGGCAATTCACTGTGGCGCGGTGAAATCCCCGGCCAACCCGAGGGCGGAACCATCACGTACTTCGTGACCGCGCTTGATTCGGCGGATAATCTCGGCGCGGGCAAGGACCTGTTTTTCACTGTGGGCGCGATCCCCGGCGATCTGGACGGCGACGGCGTCGTCGGCGTGAAGGATCTGCTCATCCTGCTCGGAAGTTGGGGCCCATGCGCCGACTGCAACAACTGTCCCGCCGACCTCGATGGCGACTGCACCGTCGGCGTCAAGGATCTACTTATCCTCCTCGGCAATTGGGGCTAGGTGGGCGACCGACGGCAGCGGTTTTGATTTCCCTACTATCGCTGATTCAAGAAAGAGCCTGGGCTCACATGAGCCCAGGCTTGTCGCTTCGGATCGAACGAGATGGGGGGCAATGAGGGCCGCCGTCCGTTAGTCGTACACCAGCGAGACGGTGGGCAGGCTGCTGCCCGTCAGAATCAGATTGGTCGTGATTCTGAAGTTCGATTGCGTGCGGTGACGCTCGGCGAAGAAAAAAGCGAGCGTGTAAGTTTCGCCGTCGTCGAGCCCGAGACGAGTCAGATCGATGTACTGATCCGCCGCAGCGTGGACGCCGCCGAGGTCGATGGCCAGCTTCCCGTCAACGAAAACCCAGACGTCGTCGTTGCCGGTGAAGCTGAAGAACGGTTCGCCGTTCGCATCGTAGGTGAAGGTCGCGTGCAGCTCGTACGTGAAGTGGAAGTTGTGGTCTGGGCTGCCGCCGGAGTTCCCGAACGCTCGATCGTCGATGGGGAAGAACCCGCCCAGGCCGCTGTAGTTCGCGTCGAGATTGTCGTCGAAGACGTAGGTGCCGTCCGGCTGGCGAAGCAAGGTCAGGGTGAGCGGGGCGGAGACGTTCACGCCGAGTACGTCGCGGAACCACTGATCGAAGCTGTCCGCAGACTGGATGCCGCCGTTGTCGGCGACGCCTGCGGCGCCTGCGCTGTCGCCCAGACTCGGGTCAGTGCCGAGCAACGATCCCGAGGGGAACGGTGACTCGGTCGTGGCAAGCTCGTCGGTCGGGACGAACAGTCCTTCATGATCATCATCGTTACCGCCTTTGACCAGAACGCCGTTCCAATCAACGTCGCCGAGGTATTGCTGGTCCAGGACGATGGTGAACGTGCCGTCAGTGAAATCGTCGTCAACGTCCCACTTGATGCCAAAGAAATTCGTGGATCCGTCCTCGCCGAAGTCGTATCCCTCGGTTGTGCCCGGCATGACCTGATGCGTCGGCTCGAGCTTCAACGCCCAGTGGCTGAGGTCCTTGCCGGTGCCAAGCTCGCGCACCTGGTAGGTCCACGTGCTCGTTCCATCGGGATTGAACTGGGCTAAGATCAGTGAGACCTCATAGGCATCGACGCCGTCACTGTCCCGAAGAATGGCGGTGGTATGTTCTGGAGGCTCCGGGTCGCCGCTCTCGCCGGACGTGTATGAGCGGTTGTACAGGTGGGGAGCGATCGGACGGCTCTGGCTGTCCTTCCATTGCGAGCTCACCTTGTAGCCGTTTCCGGTAAACACCGGTTTGCCGTCGTCGCCCAAGAGCAGTCCGATGTTGCCCGCATAATGCCCAAAGCCGTAATCGGGCTGACGCTCAAAGTCCGGGTGGCCGCCCGGCACTGTTCGCTCGCGGAAATCGCGGACGATGCCCCCCAGCTGGATCTCATCCGGTGCGTCATCTGGGGATTGGAACGGGGCGGCGTTGGCCGGCGCCAGCACCATCAAGGCGATGCCGGCTGAGGCGAGATGAGAAAACGATCGTTGGGTACTGCGGTGCGACGACTCGGTCATGTGCAAGCTCCCTTCCTTCAGCTCACGTGCAAACGGGTGATGCGGTTCGTGCCGGTGAGTGCTGCGTCTGAAGTTTTCGGGAGCTTGTATACGATTGTCAGAAATCGACTGTACGATCTACTCCCTGGTGGCCAAGCGGCGTTGCTCGGATCGGCCCGCCCAGATTGGCGCACGCGCCGTGGGATAGCTGCGGAGAATCGAGAAGCAGTGTCAAGAGATGTGGATTCTCCGGCCGGACTTCGGCGACGCAGGCGTTGGCAGGAGTTCTTATCGGTCATGCCCCGTATGTGACGATCTTGGAGTTCAGATTCCCATCACTGCTGACCAGGCGGAATGTCAGTATCATCTTGCGCCTCTGGAAGTGAACTGAGCTGCCGGACTGTGATGCCGATGACGAACCTTTATTACGCCGCCGCCTGCCAAACCGCCTTTGACTGCCCGACCGATCGGGAGCAGATCGCCCAGCGCACCAAGCGCATGTGCGAGATGATCGAGCACACGATCGTCGGGTACGAGCCGTTCTTCGATGTACGGCTGTTGGTGTTTCCGGAGTTCGCCCACGCCGCCCCGATCTATGACAGTGTGGCGAAGCTGCGGGATCGGCTCGCGGTGCCCGTGCCTAATGAGCACACCGATCGCTATGTCGCCTTGGCGAAAAAATACGGCTGCTACATACAGACGGGAACGTTTCTCGAAATCGACGAGTCGTATGACGATGTCGTCTTCAATACCACGGTGCTTATTGGCCCGGAGGGCGTACTGTCAAAATATCGCAAAGTGAATCCCTGGATACCGTGGGAACTCCACGCCAGCCCGCACGATATTCCCGAGTACCCCGACGATCCGTTTCCCGTCGTTGACACCGTCCTTGGACGACTGGGCGTCGCGATCTGCTACGACTGGCTGTTTCCCGAGACGATTCGACAGATCGCCTTCAATGGGGCGGAGGTGATTATTCGGGTGTCAGCGTACATGGACCCGTGGGGTGCGACGCCGCCGATGGATTGGTGGACGCTGTTCAATCGAGCTCGCGCCGCGGAGAACACCGCCTACGTCGTTGCGTCGAATCAAGGTGCATCGCTTGCGGGTTATCCGCCGTTCAGTTGGCCGGGCGGGAGTATGGTGGTTGACTACGATGGTCGCGTACTCGCCCAGGCCGATCCCGGCGAGGGGGAGAAAGTCGTCGTCGCCCCCATCGATATCGACGCGCTGCGTTCCGAGCGGAAGCGCCGCGTCGGCCACGATATGCTTGCGCAACTGAGAACCGAGGTTCATCCATATATGCAACAGCAACAAATGGCGCCGGCTGAGAGACATCCCCTCACCGGCGAAACGATCCGCGAACGTATTCAGACGGCCAAGGATCGATTGGAAGAGCGATCGTGAAGTTGATTCGCACATTCGCAGTGGTCTCCATGATCTGCTTGATCGCGGCGCTAGCCGTCGGCTGTTCGAAGAAAACAGGCTCGGGCACGACGACAGCCAGCGACATCGCGGCCAACAATCGTGGTGTTGGATTGATGGGGCGATACGAATACGACGAAGCGCTCACGATCTTTGGGCAGCTCGTACAAGCGCATCCGGATTGGCTGGATGTGAAGGTCAATCTTGCGGTCGCGACACTGAATCGCCAACAGGACGGCGACGAGGCCGCAGCGATAGACATCCTCAAGGAAGTGCTGGAAGCGGAGCCGAATCATCTTCGCGCACTGTACGTTGCGGCGATCTTGCTGAAGCGGACCGGCGAACCCCGGAATATGGCAACCGCATTCCAATACGCTCAACGCGTCGCTGAAGCCGATCCGCTCGATGCGTATGCGGCGTACCAGGTGGGAAGCGGTTATCGCGATGCGGGCAAGTTCTCAGAGGCACTGACGTGGTTTGAGCGTGCGGTTGAGCTCGACCCATATTTGCAGAGCGCCTATTACGGTTCGCAGCAAATGTTGATCAGGCTCGGCCGGTCTGACGAGGCGGCCGAGATGGCGCAGACGTTTCAGCGGCTCAGCGACAATCCCCGGGCCCGGATCATCAAAGAAATCTACGGCCGCATGGGACCAAAGGCCGAGGCGTTGGCGATCGGGTTAGAGGAAGTGGAGCCCGTGCCGCGCCCAACCGGTGCGCTGTTTGAAGATCCGATTGCACTCCTCGCTGACGGCGAGGACTACACATGGAATCCCGGCTTGACGGATCGGCCTGTCAGCATCACCGCTTGTGACATCAACGGCGACGGGCTGATCGACATCTTTATCGCCAATGCGATGCGCGAAGCCGACACGCTCAATGCGGTGATCATCAATCAGGGCGATGGGGGCTTTGCGCTGGATATCGAACACGCGTTAGCGAGGGTGACGGATGTCCGAGCCGCACTCTGGGGAGACTTTGATAATGATGGGCTGACGGATGTGTATCTGTGCCGTCAAGGTGCGAACCAATTGTGGCGACAGACGGAGTCGAACCGCTGGCAAGATGTGACCGACTCAACCGGGACGGCCAACGGCGATTATGACACGGTCGATGGCGCATTCTTCGACGCCGATCACGATGGCGATCTGGATATCTTTTGCGTCAACGCCGATGGCCCCAACGAACTGCTGAACAACAACTTGGATGGAACGTTCCGAGCGATCGCCCAAGCGCAGGGGATTGCCGGTGATGGCAGGGCCTCACGGCAAGTGCTTGTCGCTGATTTAGACAGTGATCGCGATGTGGACATCGTTGTGATCAACAATGAGCCGCCCCATGAAGTGTACTTCAACGATCGTCTGTGGCGGTATTATGAGGCGGATGGATTTGCGGAATTTCGTCAAACCCAAGTCCCGGCCGCCGTGGCCGTCGATCTCGACGCCGATGGACAAGTCGAGTTGTATACGGCTTTTCCTGGAGGAATACATCTCGGCCGAGGCTCGTCGTGGATTCCAGATACAAACGGGATATGGCAAACGACAGAACTGTCAGTGCCGCCGGATTGGGGTGTTTCTCGCTCAGGCCCAACGACCCACGGATCGTCAGATGGTTTCATGGTGATGGATGTCACCGGTAGCGGTGAACTGAATTTGATCGATGTCGGGCGTTTTGGAGCGGCCGTTTGGGGCGATGGAGGGGCATTAGTCCAAGGCCTTAGATTGCACACTCAAGGCGAGCAGGTTGCATGGACGAGTGTCGTCTTGGATTCAAAGGAAGGTGCGGCGGTAATAGCACTACCCGCAAATGGTGCACCGATCATTTGGCATCCGGGTCCAGGTAGATACAAATTCACCGCGCTGCAATTCACCGGCAAAGACGATGCGGCGAACGAAACGCGCTCAAACGTGTCCGGCATCGGCGTGCACGCTGAGATTCGCATCGACTCGATGTGGACGGTCATCGATACCTTCAGAAACAATTCCGGTCCCGGTCAGAGTCTCCAACCGATCGCAGTCGGACTCGGCGGTCACAAGCAAATTGATTTCGTGACGATGGATTGGTCGGATGGCGTGCTGCAAACCGAGATTGATCTTATCGCCGGTGAACTGCACACGATCGAAGAAATCCAACGACAGAAATCAAGCTGTCCCGTGCTGTTCGCATGGGATGGCGAAAAGTACGAATTCGTCAGTGATCTACTCGGCGTCGGCGGGATGGGATATCTCGTCGCGCCGGGTGAATACGCCCCGCCTCGGCCGTGGGAGAACTTCATGCTCCCGCTTGGATTGCTGCGGCCCAAGGACGGTCGCTACGTCTTGAAGCTCGGCGAACCGATGGAGGAGGTGTGCTACCTCGACTCAGCTCGACTCGTCGTGTACGACGTGCCGCCCGGCTGGAAGATGACGCTCGACGAGCGTATGAGTATTCTCGGCCCGGAGCCGACGGGGCAGCCGGTGTTCTATCGTGACGAGATTCTGCCGATGCGCGCCACCAACGATCGCGGCGAGGACGTCACCTCGCTGCTTACTGTTGCCGATCGTCGCGCCGCACCGGTCGGCGACGTGGATCGCCGATTCATTGGCCGGCTTGTTGATGAACATGTGTTGATGCTCGAGTTCGCTGAACCGATTGATGCTCGCGGCAAACAGCCGATTCTGATCATCGACGGTTGGGTTGAGTATCCATATTCACAAACGATGTTCGCAGCATGGCAGGCGCAGGCTGAGTACCGTGCACCAACCATCGAGGCGCTCGGGGATGACGGCATGTGGCATATCGTTCTTGAGCAGTTCGGTTATCCGGCAGGTATGCCGAGGCAGATGTCCGTGCCGCTTGTCGATCTGTCTGCCGGGGCGACGGAACTGCGCATCCGCACGAATCAGGAGATCTATTGGGATCGGATCAGCGTGGCCTATGCCGAGCCGTGTCCGCAGGCCGTTCGTTACGAGCTTGCGCTTCACTCAGCTGAGTTGTCGACTGTCGGATTTGCGCACCGAACGACCGCGAGGCAACGTCTGCCTCATTATGATTACCAGAATCGCCGCCCGTTTTTCGACAGTCGGCACATGACAGGCAACTACACGGCATTCGGCCCAGTCATCGAATTGATAAGCGAGACTGACAACGCGCTGGCGATCTTTGGGCCGGGCGAAGAGATCGATCTTGCCTTTGATGCACTGGGCGATGATCCGCCGGCCGGTTGGAGGCGGTGCTTCGTCTTTGAAACGCGCGGTTGGTGTAAGGATATGGACCTGTACACCAGGGACGGCGAGACGGTCGGTCCGCTCCCGACCGCAGGCGCTGTCACCGTGCAGCGTGATCGACTTCACCGAAGGTACAACACGCGGTACGAATCCGGCTGGTAGGGATCGTAGCGCCGAAGCTCAAGCCTCAGGCCTTGTTCAATACCGGAGGTGGGACTCGAACCCACACGCCCTAAACGGGCACTGGATTTTGAATCCAGCGCGTCTGCCAATTCCGCCACTCCGGCAATGCTCTAAACGCAGTATTGGCCTCGTGAGCGGCAGTGTCAAATGACAGCAGGCGCCATCGCATGCCGCCAACGGACACGTCTTGTGCAAGCCCGGCACATGCCAGCCGGACACGGCAAATGAGATTGCGGTGATGGCGCCTCCGAAAAAGCCCGCCGATGAGGTGGGAGGCAGGTCAGGCGCCAGAGAGATTGACGCTTCGGCGAGCGTCCGAGTCAGCCGGCGGTCACCGACAGTTTAGGCAGGACTTCAAGAGCCGCTGTCTAGCTGTCCTTGCCGAAACGGGTAACCGCAAAGCGGGTTTGAGGGGTGAGACTCATGGTTGGCCGGGGTCGGGCTTGACTGATAATGGGCGGTCACATGAGATCAGTTAAGCCGAGATCGACGAGGTGATCGAAACCTACGGCGGCTGGTCGGCGGCGTTGGTGACGAACATCGAATAGCCCAGTAGCGAACCTGCCAGAGGGTCGCCATGGGCAATTCTCACGACCCGGCCCGCATATGGGAGATATCAGCCCGCGATTGCTCAGGGCGGGCAACTCGCAGCGGTGCTTCGCTCGGGCCCCGGGCAGAGGGAAAGCTGCCAATGGCGATTCTTGCTTAAGCCGTTTCGGCACTGGGCCGAGGGGAGTATACTACGAGCATCTATGGCTTCAACAGATTGTCGGGCAAGACAATGATGGGACCGCACGGGACACTCCGATGGCTTTTCGCCGTGTATATGGCACTCTTGATGCCGTTGTGTTGCTGCTACGCTTCTAGCGCAGTCGAGTGCTGCACACCAGCAGATGAATCGACCGTCCGCTCGCAGGGGCATCACGAGCACGAGCACGGCGAGCGGGCTCCCAAACATGATGGCGGACACGATCATCAAGCTCCTGCCGATGATCACTACCAGTGCGACCCATCCTGCCCCGGGCATGACAACGATTCCTGCGACTGCGGGTGCGACAACCAAGCGCACCGCTTTTTCACCGTTGAGAAGTCCGCGCCAATTGACACATCACTCGGATTCTCGCACGTTGTACTTCCCTGGCTGACGCTAGCACTCAGTGAGCAGGTTGGTCCAAACAGGCCTGCGACGAATCCACCACGCCCGCCCACATCTCTTGTGCGCATGCACTGCGCGCTGATCGTCTAGACCAACTGCATAGATTCCCGTACGGCTCCGCCGTGATCGTGGTCGTTTGCGCGCATGGAAGCTCGCGGTCGTTACATATCGATCGCAACGCAATGTAACCAAACCAGTCGCTCGGATTCACCTTGAGGTTTCGGAGGTTCAAATGAATCGTTCACAAGTTTTGTTGTCGATCGTTCTAGCGATCGTAATACTCATCGCCCTCTCGCTGCCCGTATTTGGCCACGAGGGTCACGGCAAAGGGGAAGTTGCGCCGTACGACCTCGACACGCCGCGCAAGGTCTCGCCCGAAACCGCTGCGCATATCGGGCTTCAGACGGCCGAAGTCGACTTCGGCCCCGTCGAAGAGGTCCTGCGGCTGGTGGGCGTGGTCAAACCACTTCCCAACTCGATTGCGGCCATCACGCCGAGGATTGCCGGGACGGTCCTGAAGATCACGGTGCAGGTCGGCGACACAGTGCAGCGGGGCGACTTGATTGCGGAAATAAACTCGCCTGAGTTGGCTCAATACATCTACGAAGCACGCAAGTTGGATACGGAGTACTTCGAGCTTCTCGGTGAGGTCGCCGGAGCTGTGTCGAAGGTCGAAGCGCTATCGGTTCGAGTCGAAGCCTCGGCGCAGCACGCCTCGATCGTGAAGGCCGAATATGAACGGTTGCAGACCAACGACGGAGCGATCGCGATCAATGTTCTCAGCGAGAAGCAGGTCGCGGCCGTCCAGGCGGACAGCGAAGCCAAACTGCGCGAGATAGAGCAGTCGTTGGCTGAGCAGCAATTGGATTCGATGAACAAGCAGGCCGAATCAATGCAGGATTCCAGGGATGCTTTGGGGGAGGTCATTGCGCTGATTCGCGATGGAGCCGTTGAGACACGCATTGCCGGCGCAGGCGAAGTGAACTTGATGATGGGGGGAAGCAGCGACGAACAGCCGAGGCGCATAGGTCTTGTGCGGTTGTACGCTCCGATCAGCGGTGTGGTCATCGCTCGCACCGTGAATGCCGGTGAGGGAATCGAGGCCGGTCGAACGCTCGTAGAGGTGGCCGACTATTCCCGCGTTCAGATCGAAGGTGAGCTGCCCGAATCGCTTGTGGAAAGGCTGGCGGCAGCGACGAACAACAAGGTCCGGCTCCGTCGCATCTCCGATACAGATGGCGATACGATCGCCACGGGTCGCGTGCGCTTCATCAGCCCCGTGATTGATCCAATCAAGCGAACCACGCACTTGTTTGTCGAAGCGGATAACCCTCAAGGGCTGCTTCGAGACGGGATGTATGTGGACCTGTCAATCGTGCTTCGTGAGGAAACCTCGGCGGTCGTCGTGCCGGTGTCGGCCGTCGTGATTGACGGCCCAATGCACTTCGTATTCGTCAAGGACGGCGAGTTCTACAAGAAGCAGGATATCAACCCTGGATACCGTGATGACCGATTCGTTGAAGTACTCGAAGGCGTACTCCCTGGCGATATTGTCGTCACGCGCGGCGCCTACAGCCTCACGCAACTGCGACCGAAGGTCGAGACCCTAGCCGAAGCCGCCGCTGAGAACGACTCCGCCGGCCGTCCGACCGATGACGCCGGCTGATCGCAACGCTCACGAAAGGTCCATCCGTGCTCAAGGCCATTGTCAGACTCTCGCTCACTAACCGCGTGCTCGTCATCCTGGCTACGTTGGCGATCTGTGTGTACGGGGTGGTGACCGCTCTTCGTCTCCCGATCGATGTGCTGCCTGACCTCAACCGACCGACAGTCACGATCTTGATCGAAGCGCCGGGGCTTGCGCCGGAAGAGGTCGAGGTCCAGGTGACGTACCCCATCGAGACGGTGATGAACGGCGCTGCGGGCGTCGAGCGAGTCCGGAGCGTGTCGGGGATCGGACTGTCGGTCGTCTTCGTCGAGTTCGACTGGGATACGGACATTCGCTTCAACCGCCAAGTCGTCCAGGAGCGGATCAATCAGGCGGCCGAGCGCCTGCCCGAGGGGGTCACGCCGTTCATGGCGCCCATCAGCTCGATCATGGGGGAGATCATGCTCGTGGGCGTGACGGGCGAGGGTGTGTCGCCAATGGAATTGCGGACCCTCGCGGACTGGACCATCCGACCGGCCCTGCTCGCGGTGCCGGGCATCGCTCAGGTGACGGTGATGGGGGGCGAGCTGAAGCAGTTTCAAGTGCGGGCCGACCCGGAAAAGCTTCGTATATACGACTTGACGTTGCAGGAGCTCGAGGCTGCGGTCCAGGAGGCCAACGAGAACTCAGGCGGCGGTTTTATCGTCGGTGAGAACCGGGAACTCGTCGTTCGCAATCTCGGACGCGTTCGATCGGTCGCGGACATCGAGAACGCTTTGGTCGTCGCGCGAACGAGCGAGGGAGCAACGGTCCCCATTCGCGTCAAGGACGTGGCCCGGGTCATCGAGGCCGGCTCTCCCATCAAACGCGGCGACGGGTCGATGAACGCAAAGCCCGCGGTCATCATGGCAATCTCCAAGCAGCCCCACGCCGATACACGCAAACTCACATCGCTGATCGACGAGACGCTGGACAAACTGCGACCGGGCCTCCCCGCAGGAACCATCGTCAACGCTGATCTTTTTCGCCAATCGCACTTCATCGAGAACGCCAATGAGAATGTCGTCGAGGCGCTGCGTGATGGCGCTATTCTCGTGGTGATCATTCTTGCGCTGTTCCTTCTGAACTTCCGCACGACGATCATTACACTCACGGCAATTCCACTGTCGCTGCTGACGACGTTCATCGTGTTCGACTTGATGGGCGAATCGATCAACACGATGACCCTGGGCGGAATCGCGGTCGCCATCGGCGAGCTTGTCGATGACGCCATCGTCGGCGTGGAAAACGTATTTCGCCGTCTTCGTGAGAACCGCACCGCGGACAATCCCAAGCCGCCCCTGCGCGTTGTCTACGAAGCCACGTCTGAAGTGCGTGGTCCAATCGTGATCGGGACGACGATTGTCTTGCTCGTCTTCCTCCCGTTATTCGCCTTACCCGGTCTGTCCGGCCGGTTGTTTCAACCACTCGCCATCGCGTACATCGTTTCAATCCTGGCGTCGATGGTCGTATCGCTCACCGTAACTCCGGTGCTGGCGTTGTACCTTCTTCCCAATGTAAAGCGCATGGCGCACACGAAAGACAGCTTCGTGTTGCGATGGTGTAAACAACTTGCGCTGAGATGCTACCGCGTGTCGATACCCCGACCGTGGACGGTCATTGGTATCTGCGCCGCACTTGTCATTCTCAGCGTCATTCGCGTAGCATTTATGGGAACGCAGTTCCTGCCCAGCTTCAACGAAGGTACCGCGACCGTCAACATTCTCGCTGAACCGGGAATATCGCTCGTCGAGTCCAATCGGATCGGCACACGCGCGGAGGAATTGATCCTGTCTATTCCCGAGGTCAAGAGCACCGGTCGCCGGACCGGTCGGGCTGAGCAGGATGAACATGCCGAGGGCGTTCACTACAGCGAGATCGATGTGGATTTCTGGACGAAGGACGAAGCCAAGCATCCGGACGAACATGTTACATATGACGGCCGGCGAGCGCCGTCGGTGCTGCGATCGCGAGAGACCGTGCTCGCTGAGTTCCGCGACAAACTCAGCGACCTGCCAGGCATCTCCCTGAACATCGGCCAGCCGATCAGCCACCGCATCGACCATCTCGAGTCGGGTGTTCGGGCCCAGATCGTACTCAAGATCTTTGGCCCTGAATTGCGAGAGCTGCGCCGCCTTGCGGATGAGCTTCGAGCAGCGATGGACGGTCTGCCCGGCGTTGTCGATCTCCAGATCGAAAAGCAAGTGCTGATTCCCCAACTTCGAATCCGTGTCGATCCCGACAAGGCGGCTCGCTACGGATTCCGCGTCGGCGATCTGATCGAAACCCTTGAAACCGCGATGAATGGGACCATCGTTTCCCAAGTGCTCGACGGCATCAAGCAGTACGATTTGGTCGTCATGCTCGACGATCCCTGGCGAAGCGATCTGAGCGCGCTTCGTGACCTCCGGCTGATTTCCCCATCAGGAGCCGTGGTTCTTCTTTCCGACACCGCAACGATCACCGAAATACCGGGTCCGAACCAGATCGCGCGCGAAAATGTCCAACGAAGGATCGTCGTCTCCTGCAACGTTCAGGGACGCGATCTGGGCAGCACCGTCAAAGATATCCAGGAGTCGATCGAGATGGACGTTGAGATCCCCCAGGGATACTCAATTCGTCTCGAAGGGCAATTCGAATCGCAGCAGAAGGCGACGCGGGTGATCTTCATCCTCGGCAGCCTCTCACTGTTTCTTATGCTCGGCATCCTTTATAGTTACTTCAAGAACCTCGTGATGGCGCTGCAGGTGATGCTGAACATTCCGGCAGCGTTCATCGGCAGCGTCGCAGCGCTGTGGATCACCGATCAACCGTTCAGCGTCGCGAGTCTCGTCGGGTTCATCAGCCTCTGCGGAATTGCGAGTCGAAACGGCGTGCTGATGATCAGCCACTACATCCACCTTATGGCCGAAGAAGGGATGCCCTTTGGCAAGGAGATGGTGATTCGCGGAAGCCAGGAGCGCGTCGCGCCCGTTCTGATGACGGCCCTCACCACCGGCCTGGGTCTGATACCACTCGCTCTGGCGGCGGGAGAGCCGGGAAAGGAATTGCTGTACCCTGTTGCGGTCGTGGTGATCGGCGGCCTGCTCACGAGCACGGTCCTGGACTTCTTCGTCAGACCGGCTGCGTTCTTGAAGTTCTCGGAGAACGCCTCACGCCGAACATTGGAGCGCATGAAGAGCGGGAGCGACAGCCTCGCCGATTGAATGGACGTCTCCACCAGCGACGCACCAAACATCCCCAGCTCGACCAGTACGCTCAAGACGGCCGAAGAGAAACCAACCACCGACGCGGACAGTTCGACCTCGCCCAAAGCTGCTCCGCAAGCCCAAGAACAGCCAGATGCCCCCGATGGTAAGATGCCGGAGAAGCAATCACCCACCAAACCGAATACTCCTCCACGAAAGGAAACAGAATGATGATTTCACGACGATACCTTATGACCGCACAGGCCATTCTGGGGGTACTCGTCCTGACCTTTGGCTTGCTCTTGGTTCAGGGTTGCTCCAAGGCGGAGCATGCTGACGACGACCATGCCGACAACGGCGAAGTAAGCTACGACGATGACGCCAATCATGACGATGCCGGCGAGGCAGACGATTACGATGACGATGCACACGATGATGATGATGATGACGATGCCAACGGTGACGCCCATCATGATGACGATGATGATGACGACGATGCGAACGGCGACGCCCATCATGATGACGATGATGACCATGCGGAGGGTGGGCACGGCGAGCCGGTTGACTTCTCCGCCCCGCAAACGTATGCCCACGCCGTCGAGGCGATCCACGCGCAGCTTGAGAAGATCGAGAGCCTCATGGCCACCGGGGGACTCGACCGCGTCCACGCAGAAGCTGCCGTCATCCGCGATATCGCCAATGGGATTGGCCAGCTTGCCTTGAAAGATGGTTCCGGTGTTCCGCGCGAGGCCGTGCGGGAGATCAATCTCACCGCCAAGGATCTTGCGGCCACATTCGGCCCAATTGACCAAGCCGGCGACTCAGGCAATCTCGCCGGAACCCGGATCGTCTACGACCAGATGGTCGCGCTGTTCGAAACGCTCGAGAAGCACGCGCCGGATCATGATGACGACGACCACTAAGAAACTATCTCAGAACCCCACTTCCGGTGGTACGGGCGTCTCGCCCGTACGTTTCATCATGGCGCTACGTTCGCATGGCGAGACGTTTGCACGGACGAGATCCCGATCGAATCGGGATGCCACTGGTTTTGAGATAGTTTCTAAGGTTTGGCGTCCCTTGCCTTACCCCAGTCGCCCCCGCCGCCGTGAAGTGTTCATGAACTGCTGGAGGTAGCGCCCGGGACAAGCGGTCGGCGCCCATTCCTGATGCGTGGAGACATGACTGGCCGGGACGTGGTAGCGGTCCATCAGCGAACTGACGAGCCGGCGCATGGATGCCAGTTGCGCCTGGCTGGGCTGCTGTCGATCGAAGTTCCCTAGCGCCACGATTCCGATATTGGCGTAGTTGTGATTCTTGACATGGGCGCCTTGATACCGCAACGACCGTCCCTCCCACACGCGACCGGCCCGGTCCACAATGAAGTGATAGCCGATGTCGCCCCATCCTCGACGTCGATGTGCTCGGCGTATCGCCTCGATGCGCCCCGCCGTTGCTCGCTGATCGGTGTCGAAGAACGGATCCATACCGTCGTGGTGGATGGTGATGTACCGTACCGGAGACAGACGGTTCATCTGGGTCGTCGCCGGTTCGCCCTGAGCCCATTTGCTCCGAGCGAGCACCGTCGCTCGCGACGGCGACGACGGCAAGGGCCCGAGATCAGCCGGCGGCTCGTATCGCGGCGGTACGGTCTCGGCTTCATACAGCGGCGGCACATCCAACGCAGGCCAAGGCGGGTTCGGTAGCATCACGAGCGTTGTTTTTTTCGCGCAGCCGGCGAGCAGCCCCAGCCCCAACAGCAGGAAGCCGCGTCGCGTCGCCGATACCGTCGCCGTCTGGCTGCTCGTTGGGCCAACGCATTCAGGTTCGCCCATGTGCAAATCTCAGCCTACATACATAAGGATGTTACGAATGTCACCGGCAATATCGGTCCCGCCTCCGGCCCGACTCCACTCTCGCTACGCTGCAGATCGTTGACGACGGTCGCGTCCGACCCCCCAAGCCGCGGTGATCCGACCGGTCATCGACACGACCGGCCGGCCCCCGACCGCGGTTAGCGAACCTCGGCCGGCGACGCCAAAATTAGTCCGCCCGACCACCGGTGGTCGATGGGCAACATGTCGCGTGGCGACCCGGAGGGTGCGGATTGTAAGTAACTGCAAATACGCCTGTTACAAACGGGTCTGGGCGGCCCCGATCCCCGCGCCACGACCGGCGAGGACGCGCCGAATCGACTATAATCCCATGACCTTCTAACCCCCTTGGCTCGGCCACTCAATCACAATGACGAATACCGAACACGCTTCCCCCACCGCCGCCCCCGATGCCTACACCTCCGAGTCGATTCAGGTTCTCGAGGGCCTGGAAGCGATTCGCAAACGGCCGGGCATGTTCGTCGGCGGCGTCGGCCTCTCCGCTATCCATCACCTCGTGTATGAGTGCGTCGACAACGCCATCGACGAAGTCATGGCCGGCTACGCCACCACCGTTACCGTCCAGCTCGATGTGGACGGCTCGTGCTCGGTGATCGACAACGGCCGAGGCATGCCCGTCGATCCCATGGTGCACGAGAATCCCACGATCAGCGGCCGGCCCGCCGTCGAGGTCATCATGACCGAGCTCCACGCCGGCGGAAAGTTCGACGACAACGTCTACAAAGTCTCCGGTGGTCTGCACGGCGTGGGCGTGAAATGCGTCAACGCCTTGTCCGAATGGACCGAGGTCGAGGTCGTGAAGGACGGCAAGATCTATTTGATCACCTTCGCCCGCGGTGAAATCGTAAACCCCCTGCATGTCATCGCCACCCGCGCCGATGCCACCGAAGACAATCCACGCGGCACCGGAACCAAGATCAGCTTCCTGCCCGACTCGGAAATCTTCCCGGACATCTCCTTCCGCTACGAGACACTTCAGCACCGCCTTCGCGAACTTGCGTACCTCAACCCCGGGACCACCATCCGTCTGATCGACGAGCGAGTCGACAAGTCAGGCAAGCCTCGGCAGGAGACGTTTCACTTCGAGGATGGGCTGCTCGGCTACGTCAAGCACCTCAACCGCGCCAAGACCGCGGTCAGCCCCGCCATCCGCATCGAACGGACCGATGCCAAGAGCGGCATCACGATCGACATCGCCATGCAGTACACCGACTCGCCCAACGAGCTGCTGCTGCCGTTCGGAAACAACATCTTCAACCCCGACGGCGGCACGCACGTCGCCGGGTTCAAGACTTCACTCACACGCACCATCAACAGCTACGCGAAACGGAAGAAGATTCTGAGGGACATCACCCCCACCGGCGACGATCTGCGCGAAGGTCTCACCGCCGTCATCTCGGTGAAGATGCCGGAGCCGCAGTTCAACAACCAAACCAAGGAGAAGCTGCTCAACCCCGAGGCGGAGACGATGGTCGCGTCGTCAGTGACCAAGCAGCTCGGGGCCTGGCTGGAGGAGCATCCCGCCGAGGCCAAACAGATCTGCCTCAAGGCCGTGCTCGCCGCTCAAGCCCGCGAAGCCGCTCGCAAAGCCCGCGAGCTGATCAAACGCAAGAGCGCCTTGGACTCCGGCGGCATGCCGCAAAAACTCGCCGACTGCGTCACCAACGACGTCGATCGCGCCGAACTGTTCATCGTCGAGGGTGATTCGGCCGGAGGATCGGCCAAGGGCGGACGCGACCACGATACCCAGGCCATCCTCCCCCTTCGCGGCAAGATCCTCAACGTCGAAAAGGCCCGGCTGGATAAAGTCCTTGGCTTCGAGGAAATCCGTATCCTCATCCAGGCCCTGCAGTGCGGCATCGGCGAGGATTTCGACATTGCCAAGCTCCGCTACGGCCGCGTCATCATCATGACCGACGCTGATGTGGACGGCTCGCACATCCGCACCCTCCTGCTCACCTTCTTCTTCCGCCAGATGACCGAGCTGATACGCCATGGCAATATCTATATCGCCCAGCCGCCGCTGTTCATGGTCACCCGTAACAAGAAGAGCAAATACGTCCTGAACGAACAAGAGCTGTCGGACGTCCTCGCCGAGCTCGCGCTGGCCAACGCCGTGCTCACGATCCGTAACGAGGATGGAAAGGAGCACCGACGGATTGACGGCAAGGAACTGCTCCAGCTCGTGAAGCTCGTCGAGCGATTGCGAGAGCTGGTGAATGTCGCCGAGCGTCGCGGCATCGCCTTCACCTCGTTGCTTGAGGCGCGCGATCACGATCCCAACGGCAATCGAAGCCTGCCCACGCACCTGATTCGTTGGCCGGAGGGCGAAAAACTCTGCTGGTCCGAAGAGGAGGCCGGGCAGATCATTGCCGAGCACAATCTCGT
>JADFGE010000229.1 GCA_022567855.1 Planctomycetota bacterium
TGAAAGACTGCATTGCATGATCGCCGGGGTTGAGGTAGATCGTGCCGCCGCCAGCATCTCCGCCCTGGGCTGCCGCGATGGATTGTGCTGCGGCGGCGATACTGTCACCGGGATTGACGTAGCGAACTTCGCTTGGAAGAGATCCGCCGGCGTTGGCGTAAAGCGTGCAACCGAAGACTTGCGAACCTCCATTGAATTCGTAGTTGTAACTCAGCAGACGAGGTTCACCGGCATCTTTGGGGTACGCGATCGCGCGCACTTCAACAGGACCATCGTCAAACGCCTCGGCGTCCAACACTGCCCACTACTCCCAGACGTTCGTGCGCGAATTCAGGGTCATCTCAGAAACTGGCGTCCATGAACCGCCCTCGGCCGAGAACTCGACGCGGTCGATGCCGTTGATGTGGAAGGCGACCACACCAATCTCGAAATCTCCGTTGAAGGTCTGGTAAGGGACAACATCCCAGTGTGCGATGACCTTCGCGTCATAGCCGGGGTCGTCTTCGTTGCCGATCGCGCCGGGCTCATTGGTCGGGCCGGAAAAGCCGTCGCCAGCCGGGATGAACGGTGCTCCGTCCGGCGGTGGGCCGCCACCGCCGCCGTCGCCGCCGTCGCCGCCACCGCCGTCGCCACCACCACCGTCGCCACCGCCACCACCGCCGTCGCCACCGCCGTCGTCGTCGTCCTCAGCACTGTCATCAACCTCGTCCCCTGGATTCCAGTGGCTGGTATCGCCAACACCGCCGCCGCCGCCAGCGGAACCGCCGCCGCCGCCGCCGCCGAAACCTCCTCCGCCACCACCACCGCCAAATCGACCGCCGCGACGGGCTGGGCCACCACCGCCGCCGCCGATTCCCGCGGCCAACAAGCTCGGCAGGCCGACTCCGTTAGAGCTGTCCTCGTCATTGGGATCAGCGAACGGATCATGCTGCAGCACAGCGTCCTCTGTCAAGTCCGCCAGACTGTCGCTGTCTTCCTGATCCTCCGCGACCTCGTTGAGGGCCAGTTCATCATCCGCAAACGATCTTCCATCTTGCTCATTCGAATCAACGACGTACCATCCATCGGCATAGAAGTCGTTTATGTCGGTGGAGTCGCCTAACAGAATCCTCCAGTAGTCATTTGTGCGGAAGATGATCGGTCGATCATCTCGCAGGCGGAACGCTTCGGGCAGGCCACGCTGCACGGTGTGCTGCTCGGTTATTCTGCTCCCAAACAGAATGAACGAACGAGAGGAGACGAAAGCCGCTAAGCGATCGATCACCGCCTGATATCGGTCGTTGGACTCTTGAGTCGAAGCTGGCAGCCATCGTCGAGCTTCCAAAGGCAAGCCAAGAACGCTCACAGGCGCGTTGGGATGCGTCGCAGTTAGCGCTTCGAATGTCGCATCGAGCAGCTGCGCCATCGCCTGCTCATACAGAGCCGGCGTGTCGTCGCCATTGAGAACGAACGCAACAGCTTGCTCCTGAGCGGGCAGGGTATAGAACACCAGCTTGCCGCGACCGGGATCGATCGTGACGAGCCGGCCCGGATTCTCGTCGATCGTCTCGGCAACGAGTACGGCCAGATTCTGCGCCATTTGGGCACGCCGATCCTGCGTCGCGCCGAGGAGGCCTTGGGCCGAGGGAAGCGGCAGGCTGACGATGACCGGATCTTTGGCAGTCCGGATATCGGTCGCAGCTCGTGTCTGGCCGCTGAAGCCGGCGACGACGAGGAGCGTTATCGCTGCCATCCACCTCACAAGGTCAGTGAGATGGTTCTGGCGGCGTGCCACACCGGTACAGGTCCCGATGGGGCTCACGCGGTCATCGGACACAGAGATCGTCGATGGCTGAATGCTGCTGCGCATTGCGAGACTCCTTATAGGGGCAGCCGTGCCAAGGCACCGGAACCCCGAGCATCAGAATCTCGCAATGGACGTGGGAGATTGCCAGGAACTTCTGCCCGGATGACCAAAATGAGGCTGCCTGAGTTCGCACATCGGCTACAAATTGTGCACGCGTGCAATCTTTCCCAACCGGCAGGCTCCGCAGCAACCGAAGCAAATTACCTATCTTTACATGAATCCTCCTATTACCGGAACTGGTCGGCAGAATTGAGTCCGGGCTTCGCCCCCGTCAACTGCGCGGTTTCGATCTCGCCGCAGCGATGAGCCAGGAACCAGCTGAGTTGAAACTCCAATGGTCATCCGATAACCCAGGGAGCCCAAGAAAAAACCGATCGTCTCCTCCTCAGATCGGTTCAAGTAAGTCCGCATCAATCTCCAACAGAGCAGTCTGGCCGAGCGTCCGAATCTGCAATGCCAAACGACTTGGTCCGAGCCGACTCGAAACAACCCCCTCGATTCCTTGGAACGGCCCGCGGGTGACGCGACAATGTCTGCCAACAACCGCGAATGGGTAGAGGTCGAGTGTCGATTCACCTAACAGTGCTTGGCGAATCTGCTCGATGTCGTGAGTGAACTGCTCCTGATCGTGAATCTCGAGGATCCTGCAAACGCGCTTGGTAGATACGGCGGCGTATGCGACCTCGAGCTCCGCTGCCAGGAAAACGTAGCTCGGGAACAGCGGAACGTTCGATCGCAGCTTGCGCCCGCCGATGAAGTTGACGCGACTGACAAGGGGCAGATAAAAATGCACGCCGAGGGCATTGAGAAAACGCGCTACCGCTTTCTCTTGCCGCGGCTTGGTCCAAAGAACCCTCCAGGCCGCCGGGGCAGAACGCAGGCTCTGCTCGGACGTTGTGTTGAGGTCGCGATGGTTCGCCAGAGTAATCATAATCGCTAACGCTTCTGAGGGGCAGCGTCTGTCGCGCGCATGACACGCCCGCCGCCACATAACGAAGTCAATTGATGGTCTACGTACCTAGCCCCGTATCTCCGACGATCTTCCTACCTTGCTCCGATCGTTGTGTGCCTGCCAGGGGACAGATTGGGCGATCTGCCAGCCCAACAACCCGCACAATCCCCCCAGCATATCGAGCTTCCGGGCGAACGCAAGCTCAAACCCAGCAATAACCTACGAGCATTCCGGCCTGTGGACCCGAGGCGGTCCGCTCGCCCTCTGGCGACCCCCGAGCGCTGGGCTCCAACCAGGCGCGATCGCACCAGCCTCTCTGGCGACGAGGTGCTGACTCACCCACCAAAAACCCTGGTCTGCTAGGCCTTACGCCGGTCTGATGGGCCCCTCCGGCCGCCGCGGCGTCGTCATCCCTGTACACGGTCGGTGGCCGGCCCGGCTGACTGCCGGCTGGTGTCGCCAACGTCCGGTTTTGGTTATCAACGAAGCGCCGGAGATGTTGTCGCGGCTCGCCTTTTCGATGTTGCTGACGCTGCCAACCGAGGAAGCCCCCAAGCACGACCAGGCCCATTTCCTGTGTAACAGCGCCGCACTTATCCGTCACCGAAGCCGGCCTCGGCGCTTACTCTCCGCACAGCCGAGCACCCCATTCCGAATGCCAAGAAGGAGAAGCGTCCTCCCGCTGTTCAAGGGCTATCCCCGGCTTCCGATCAGAAGAACAAAATCGCCTGTGCCCACAGTCGCTGCTGCCGCGCGAAGAGCTTCCGGCAGGTCGATAATCGAACTCCGAAAAAGCCCGGACTCTTGCTCGGTTGTCAGGCCGAAAGTATGCTCGTCACGGAGAACGTAGTGCGGCCTCCGCAATTGGTCAGAATAACATTCAGCCGGTTTTGGGGGAACCGATAGCGCGATCATGAAGACATACGAAACAGACGTTCTGGTGGTCGGCGGCGGCGGTGCTGCGACGGCTGCGACAATTAGCGCACACGAATGCGGTGCCCGGACGATGCTGGCGGTCAAGGGCCGGTTCGGAGTCCCCGGCAAGCGTGGAGCCGGTGCGACCTCAAATCCGCTCGGCGACTTCTGGACGATTCGCACCGTCGGACCAAAGGGTGGCTTCTTCAATCCGCCCGAAGCTGTGCTGGCCGACATGGTTCAGGCAGGACTGGGCATGGCAGATCCGGCACTGTGTCGCGTGTTCGTCGACGAGGTGTCGCACGCTCTGAAACGGCTGAGCGAAATGGGGATGCGATTCAAGAGCAAGATGTTCGCAACAATGCACGCAGACCCAAAGGCCGGGGGTACGCACGGGATTGTCGCCATCCAAAAGGCAGTAATTGAAGCAACAAAGACCGTCGTCATCGAGGAGGCCAACCTGACGGATCTCATCGTCCGCGACGGGCGGTGCCTCGGGGCGTGCGGCGTTGATGATCATGGCCAACCTTTTCTCGTTCAGGCTGGCGCTGTGATTCTGGCTACCGGCGGCGTGGGGCAACTGTTCAAACACAGCTTTAATCCGCCGGGGAATACCGGCGATGGTTACGCGATGGCGCTTCGGGCCGGGGCTGATCTTTTCAATATGGAGTTCATGCAGCAAGGACTCGCCACGACCTGGCCCAACCAGGCGATGGTGATGCTCTACGAAATGAAGGAGCCATATCGCCTACTGAACGCGGCAGGCAAAGCGTTCCTCGGCGATTACCTGCCATCAGATGTGACCTGTGAGGAAGTATCGAACCTGAAAGCGTACCACTGGCCAGTGAGCTGCCGCGATGCTGCAATCCATCTGGATCGAGCCATCAAGGGCGAAGTCCTGGCAGGTCGCGCTACGCCTTCCGACGGCGTGTTCCTTGATCTTTCCCGAGGCGAGCGCGGATTCGAGGCTGATCTGTTCCCGAAGTTCATGATGTCGCGAGGCATCGACATCCGTAACGACCTGGTTCAGGTTCAGATTCATCATCATACGAGTAACGGCGGGATCCGAATCGACACCAACGGTCACTCCTGCGTTGAGGGTTTGTTCGCCGCGGGAGAGGTCGGGGGCTGGCAGGGCGCCGACCGTCTCGGAGGAACCATGCTTGGCGGCTCGCAGGTCTTTGGATGGCGGGCTGGGATCAAGGCGGCTGAAGTTGCCATTTCGCGTCCCAACGTTGCGCTCGGACCACAGGATGTGGAATCGCTGATCGAGACCGCGGCGCGCTTCAAGGAAGCGAGCGGCGATTCGCCTCCCAACGTGCTGCGTCGTGCTTTGCAACAAGTAATGTGGGAGACGCTACTCGTCGAAAAGACCGAGCAGAGTCTCGACCGCGCCCGTCAATTCGTGGCTCAGGAACGCGACCGGATGGGTCATTCGCTTCGCATCGCTGAACCGGCCGATGTTGCGATCGCGTTTGAGCATCGCAACTTGCTCGACGTTGCGGAGGTTATCATCGAAGCGGCCTCGATGCGCAAGGAAAGCCGCGGAAGTCATTACCGCAGCGACTACCCGCAGATTGATAATGACAACTGGCTAACGAATATCTTCATCAGCCGCAAAGGGAATGACCTTCATCTGAGGCGAGAATGGGTGGCAGCCTCGCAGGGGTGGCAGGATCGACCGGGCGATAT
>JADFGE010000230.1 GCA_022567855.1 Planctomycetota bacterium
CGGTGAGTGGGGCAGAGGTCAAGTCTCGATGATGCTTGCGACTACACCAACCTCGGACTGGTTCAATCAAACGACGGTGCACCCACTCGGGTTGGTGATGCTCGTCGTGCTTGGGGCGGCGACGTTCCTCGTACCTCGACGTTACGCGCTCGTGCCGATGCTGATCCTGGTGTGCTTCGTCGGTCCGGCGCAACGGATCGTGGTTGCGACCCTCGACTTCAATTTTCTGCGTTTGATGGTGTTGGCGGGATGGGCGAGAGTTCTACTCCGTGGCGAGATGTGGGGATGGCGATGGAGGCCGCTCGACACGGTGGTGCTGGCATGGGCGATCTGCGCAACGCTGCTGGCCACCTTGTTGCACACGACTCTGTCGGCATTCATCATGCGTCTTGGTCTTCTGTACGATGCGATCGGACTCTACTTCCTATGCCGGCTCCTCGTCCGAAGCTTCAGCGATCTTCGCGTATTTGCGCAATGCGCGGCGCTGATCAGCCTTCCGGTGGCGGTCCTATTCATGGTCGAGCAGATGACCGGTCGCAACCTCTTTGCGATATTCGGCGGGGTTCCGGAGATCACCATTGTGCGCGACGGGCGACTGCGGTGTCGCGGCCCGTTTATTCACCCAATTCTCGCCGGCTCATTTTGGGCGGCGCTGATGCCCTTGATCGGAGCGCTTTGGTGGTATCGCGGCAGTAACAGGGTGCTCTCACTCTTGGGGTTGGCCGGAGCCGCGGTCGTCGTCATGACGTGCGCGTCAGCTACTCCGCTCGGTGGCTTGCTTGCCGGACTGGTCGCCGCGACGCTGTTTCCAGTCCGCCGTTGGTTCTCGCAGCTGCGCTGGGGCGCGATTCTGGGTCTGATAGCGCTCCAGTTGGTTATGGTGAATCCGGTCTGGCACCTCCTGGCGCGGGTGCAGCTGGTCCCGCAGTCGACCGGGTGGTATCGCTTCAAACTCATCGATGAGTTCATCAAGCATTTCGATGAATGGTGGCTGATCGGGACCGAGTCGTATTCGAGTTGGTGGACCTACGGTCTTGAGGCCATCACCAACGAGTACATTCTCCAAGGCGTTGAGGGTGGGATTCTCACGCTCGGGCTTTTCCTCGCCGTCATCGCTGTCGCCTTCTACGCAGTTGGGCGTACCTGGCGTGGGGAGGTTCGCCGGCACTTGCGACTCCGGCGATTGACAGCGCCGCGGACCCCCAGCCTGCGTGCCCGACGACTTCGCCGGGACCGGGAATCCGCCGGGCACGTGGCGATGGCCTGGGCACTGGGCGTGGCGCTGTTCATCCATTGTGTCGTCTTCATCGGCGTATCCAACTTCGGACCGACGATTCTCGTCTGGTACCTCACGCTCGGTTTCATTGGAAGTCTCACTCCGCTGCGCTCCCGGAAGCGCGCCGTCGCTTCTCGGCGGCCGGTGCACACCGCGCCGCCCCGCACAATGATCGGGATACCCGGGTCGACCGCACCGCTGGCAGGTGCGTGATTCCAGTCGCTGCATCCGCAGCCGCGCGTGCCGTTGAGTGCCGAAAGGAATGCCTGATGTTTCGTCGTGACAGGATACAGCCGGTGAGCCGAGACGAATGGGACGGCCTGGCGCACCGATTTCTCGATCATAATTACCAGCAGACTTGGGCCTATGCCCACGCGCTGGCCGAGCGCCGTCATGCTGAGTCCGAACGTGTTGCGATCGATTCAGACGGCGAACTCATCGGGGTTGCCAGCGTTCGAGTGAGGCGTCTGCCCGTAGTCGGAGGAGGCATAGCCTATGTGGCCGGTGGGCCGCTCACGAGAATCGGGCGTGACGATGACATTGATCGGCTGGCGCAATGCCTCACGGTGCTTGAAGCCGAGTACGTTCAGCGCCGCGGCCTCACGCTTCGAATCTTGGCTCCACTCGGTTCCCCCGATTGGAATGCTCGAGCAACGAACTCATTTGATTGTACGAACTTCGCGCCAACCGATCGATCCCGCAGTTACCGAACGTTCCTACTGGATATCGATCGGCCGCTGGATGACGTGCGTGCCGGCTTCTCCAAATACTGGAGGCGGAACCTTCGACGCGCGGAGCAGAGAAATTTCGTTATTCGTACGGGCACGGAACCTGAGTTCTTTGAGGAAATATGCCGGCTCTATCAGCGGCTACGAGGACGCAAGCAGTTTCGTGCTGATCTCGATGCCGATTTCTACGCGTCTTTACAACGTCAGCTTTGCAACGACGAGCGGTTTGAGGCACTGATCGTCGAGCACGATCGCCAGCCGGTGGCTGGCCTGGTGATGAGCATGCTCGGCGATACCTGCGTTCCGCTCGTGCTGGCGACGGACGAATCCGGTCTGCGGAACTACGCTGCGTACGGCTTGCAATGGCACTCGATTGTCATGGCCCACGATCGAGGCCTTCGCTATTACGATCTGGGCGGCATCGACGCTGAGGGCAACGTGGGCGTGTACAACTTCAAAAAGGGGATGCGCGGTGTGGAGCTGTGCGCCCCAGGTCCGTTCGAATCGTCTCCATCGGGCGTGATCGCCGCCATCACGAGTTCGGCGGAGCGGATCTACAAACGGTTGGCTCGAGCCGCTTGAGCGTCTATCGAGCAAGTTAGCAGAACTTCACCAACCTTGAGCACGTGGCACTTTCGCGGCTCACGGGGGATCAAGTCATTCCAACTTGGTACGACCAAACCACACTCCACCCGATCGGCCTCATCGCGGTGGTTCTCCTGGGCGTCGCTACGCTCGTGGTGCCCCGCCGCTATGCGCTGGCGCCGATGCTGATCATGGCGTGCTTCATCTCGCCCGCCCAGCGAATCGTGATTGCCTCCCTGGATTTCAATCTTCTTCGGATCATGGTTCTGTTCGGATGGCTCCGCGTCCTTGTCTTTGCCGAGATGCGCCGGATTGAATGGAAGCGGATTGACACAGTCGTAATTCTCTGGACCGTCATCGCAACCGTGGTGGTGACGCTGCGCGAAGCAACGGCCGCGGCGTTCATCTACCGTCTCGGGCTGAGCTTCGACGCGCTCGGCATGTACTTCCTGTTCCGCTTCTTGATCCAGAGCTGGAAGGACCTGGAGAAACTGATGCTGGTTGCCGCGATCATCAGTATTCCCGTGGCGGCAGTCTTCCTCATCGAACTATCCACCGGGCGCAACATGTTCGCGATATTCGGCGGCGTACCGGAGATCACGGTCGTGCGCGAGGGCCGGTTGCGCTGCCGCGGACCATTCTCGCATCCGATTCTGGCCGGCTGTTTCTGGGCGGTGATGATGCCCTTGATCGGCGGGCTGTGGTGGAACGGTCGCTGGGTGCGATGGTTTGCGCCCATCGGTCTGGTTGCCTCGGCAATCGTGGTCTTTAGCACAGCATCGGATACGCCAATCTCCGCCGTTATGGCTGGAGCTCTCGCCGCAGCGTTGTTCCCACTGCGGCGGTCGATGCGTTGGATCCGGTGGAGTACGGTGTTCGGCCTCGTTGCGCTTCAGATCGTTATGACGAATCCGATCTGGCACCTGTTTGTTCGTGTCCAGCTCGTCCATGGATCAACCGGCTGGTATCGCTTCAAGATGATCGATGGATTCCTCCGGAACTTCAGTGAATGGTGGATACTTGGCACGAAGAACTACGCCAAGCTCTGGCCCCAGCCCTTCGATTCTATCACGAACCAATTCGTTCTTGAAGGCGTCGAAGGTGGTCTGGTTACGCTCACACTGTTCGTCGTACTTTTGGCGCTTGGATTTCACGGCGTCGGTCGGATTGTACGGTCGGTTCGGAACTCCAAATCCCGCCAGATCATGGCGTGGATGCTTGGCGCCGCTCTCTTCGCGCACTGCGCTTCTTTCCTGGCGGTTTCCTACTTCGGTCAGATCATGATGATCTTGTTCCTGACACTCGCGGCCATCGCTTCGCTCTCGCCGCCCGAGCGTCGGTTGGCGACTAGTCGGAATCGGGCACGGCAACGCTCGTCACGTGCTTCCAAGCCAACGTTCCCTCAGCTTGCTCACCTGCCAATTCCCGTCCGCACCTGCCGAAGCGCAGACGAATCTCCGGCCTAACGAAGATGACGGCTACCTGTCCATCTGCTTCGATGAGTCCTCGGTCAAGCGTTGAGAAGGCCCCAGAGTCGGCCCAGGCGCTATCGTTCACGACCGTCGTCGCTGATTCTCTCGAAGCGGTCAAACGCCTGCGCCCGGGCTGGAACCGATTGCGAAGCTGTTGTTCGCTGGCGACCCCGAACGCCGATCCTGATCGCTATCTTGCGACTCTCCGCGGGCGGGGAGGTCGTGCTCGCCCATATGTGGCGATGCTCCACAGCGGCGCTGAACCACGAGCACTTATCATCGGGCGCGAGCAGGTGCGACCCGAACGAATCCGTCTGGGGTATCTCCAACTTCCCTCGCCGTCGCTTCGGAGTCTCGACGTTGTCTACGGCGGACTCATCACTGACGACAGCCAACAAGCGGTTCGTGCCGTCGTCGATCACCTGAGACGCTTGGTCGACACAGGCCGGTTCGATCAGATCATGATCAATCATCTGCCTGTGCGCGGTCGAGTCGCAATGGCTCTCCGGGCCGATCGCGCGTTGGCGCGCCGGTCGGTCGCCGACGTCCCGGATCCGCACTGGCGGTTCGCCCTTGTTCCCGGATCCTATGAACGGACGATCCAGCGCTTTTCGGGCAAACACCGGTACAACATGCGTCGCGCCGACCGCTTGCTGGTTGATCGGTTTGGGGGCAATGTCGCACTTCGCCGGTTCGAGAAACCGGCCCAGATCGAAGAATTGGCGGCGGGGGCGGCTCAGATCACGGCGTGCACCTATCAAGCCGCGCTCGGCGCCGGCGCTGTCGATACGACACTCCATCGCGATCTGCTGCGCATCGAGGCGGATCATGGACGACTGCGCTCCTATTGGCTCGAATGCGATGGTCGGCCGATTGCCTTCCAAATCGCAGTGGTCTACGGCGACGTTTACAATCTGTTGAGCACGGCGTTTCTACCTCAGTATGCAGCAGTTTCACCGGGACAGGTGTTGCTGGTTCGCGTGATTCGGGATCTGTGCGAATCGAAGATCGGTTGGATCGACTATGGCTTCGGCGATTCCCCGTACAAGCGTATGTATGGCACAGAGAGCTGGAATGAAGCGACCGTTCATCTCTATGCAAGGACCGTCCGCGCATCGTCAACGCGAATCGTCCATCGCCTCGCCGCGGGACTGAACCGCCGTGTATCAGACGTCGCGGCGCGCTGCGGAGTTCTTACCCAAGTAAAAAAGCGTTGGCGTGGTCGGCTTGTCGAGAAACGAAAGAGCCCGACCGTTGGTCGAGGGTGGGAATGATCGGCCTCACGCTTGCCGCAGCGATGTCGGCATCCGCCGCCGCCTTCACTT
>JADFGE010000231.1 GCA_022567855.1 Planctomycetota bacterium
CCCAGACTGACTTCCGGGTATCCGACCTTCGCCTCGGGATGGGTGATCGCGAAGTCGGTGACGACCATCAGCCCGCAGCCGCCGCCGACCGCTGCCCCTTGCACCTTGGCGATGGTGGGCACGGGTAGGCGACGAATTCGTCGCAGAACGCGCGAAAGCCCTCGCAACATTCGGCGCATTCCGTCCGCATCCGCCATCACCCCTTGCAGGTCCATTCCTGCGCAGAACGCTTCACCCTCGCCACTGAGGATCAGCACGCGCACCGAATCGTCACGCTCGATCGATTCGATCGCCTGCTCCAGCGCTTCGATCAGTTCGATCGACAGCGCGTTGCGCTTCTGCGGGCGGTTCATCGTGACGGTCGCGATACCGTCCGTCACTGTAATGTGCACGAGTTCAGGCACGTTTGCACTTTAGCAAGAACGTAGCGAGCCGGCGGAGCCTGTCCCGATTCCATCGGGATCCCCGAGCCCGGTCGACGCTCAAGCGGGCCGCGCCGTCGATCACCTACTGCGTCAGCGTTCCGCACTCCGGGCAACGTTCGCCGAATTGGTTGCCGCGCAGATCGTAGCCACAGGCGGTACACAATCCTTCTCGGTAGCGTTGGCGCCGATCGGCATGACGCCCGGCTGAGATGAACAACCAGCCCAGCCGTGCCATCGACACGGACGTTCCCCCTCCGAACGCCAGAAGAAGCGTCCAGATGATTCCGTTCGCGGCCCAGGTGGCGATCCGGTGATCCGCGCCCGGGATCGATCCGCGCCAGACCTCGAGTTCCTCAGCGTGCCCGCCTCGAAAAAGAGCAGCGGCGATCGCGGCTCGCACTGGTGAATCGCTCGGCAAATCGACCCGCTCCTTGGATCGACCGGTCGAGAAAACGTCCATCTCAAGCGACGGTTCGGGTCGGCGATGTGAGGTTACAAACGGCCAGCCGCGCCGCTCGCTAGCGATGCTGAACTCGAAATTGGCGTAGAAAACGGCATCGCGAACCACCTCGAACGGGAGCTCGTCCCCGGCGAGGTTGGCCCTGAATGACCCGCCGTCGTCTTGATATACCTTGCCGCGGACGAGGACGGTCGGGTCGGTCCGGATGTAGAACTGGTCCGCCAGCCAGACCGTAGGCCACGCCAGTCCCACAGCGCCTGCGAGGGCAATGTCCATCGCGGTCGTCCACACCGTACGCCGGCGCGTCGCCGAGTAGTAGCGGATCATGCGGAGATGGTGGAGCACCCAACGAAGCATCACTGATGAGGATAACTTCGGAGCGGCGTCGCCGTCGGTTGCTCTGAAGACGATCGACCGAGCGTATGTTCCGCCTCCCCTCCAGGGTAGGGGCGAAGGGGGTGGGTCACCATGTACTAACCCCGCTTTGACCAAAAACTGCGCAGCCTGCCCACTGCCTCATCGCTATCGGCGATCTCGGCTGATCCATCGCGCGGGCCGTCGAACAGATCGTCGTCAAGCGAGCCGTCCAGTTCATTGAGCCAATGTTTCGTGGCGCACAACGCCTGTGGACTCTGCTCCGTCAATCGTTGGCACATCGAGATTGCTTTGGCAAGTACCGCTTCGTCATCGTTCGTTAGATGATGCACGAGTCCCTGACGATGCGCGGTCGCACCGTCAATCAATTCCCCGCCCATGAGTAATGACCGCGCAGCGCCCGGTCCTATCGCCTGTTGAAGTGTGGGAATGTTCACCGCCGGGGAGACGCCGAGCTTGTGAACGGGATAGCCGAACTTGGCGGTCGCCGAGGCGATGACGATATCGCACGCCGAGACCATCGCGCACCCGCCGGCAATCGCCGCCCCATGCACCGCTGCTACAACAACCTGTGGCAAACGTCGCAATGATCGAATCGTCGCACTCAAACGATCGATGTACTGCTTCATCAAAGCTGGATCATCGACCGCCGCGCCCAGCTCAAACCCCGAGCAGAACACCTTGCCGTTGCCGCGAAGCAGCAGAACGTGGATGTCACCGCGCGCCGCAACATTACGCAGTGCTTCATCGAGCCCATCGAACATCGCGATGCTCATGGCATTCCGCCGCTTCGGATCGTTCAGCACGATCGTCGCCATCGAATCGTCGAAACCGAGTTGAACGAGCACGTCTGGCATAGGTGTCGTGTCGCGTCACGATCAGGCCGGCATCAGCGACGGAGCGGTTTCTCGAATCATCTCGAGCAAGCGCAGCGATTGCGATCGGCGGGTGAAACTGGCGATGAGTTCGTGATTCGGCTCGGTGTGAAGCTGCGGTGGTGCGGCCAGAAGGCTCGTCAGGGCATCGATGATACGTTGCACATCGATCCCGAGGTGAAATCCCCGGCCGACCTTGGCCACCATCCGAGCCATCGCAGATTCCGCGCTCCCGCCGACCACAAGAATCGGGGCGCGAACGGACAGATACTCAAACAGCTTGCCCGTCAACACACCGGCTTTTGGATCGTTCCAATCGACAAGCACCAGGGCGTCGGCGTCGCGCTGCATCCGTAGCGCCTCCGGTCGATCGACGGCTTCGCGTGCTTCGACAAGCTCGGCGACTTCGTATTGCCGGGCGAGGTTGGCCCAGGACTCGTAGCCGCGCCCCACGACCACCAGTCGCAGACGCCCCGCGAGATCGGGGTTGTCCTGTCGCAGCGTCCGCATCGCCTCCAGCAGCGGCGCGGGATTCTGGCCGTCGCGATACAACGTGCCGGTGTAGACCAGCCGAACGTTCCCGTCGTCCGGGAAAATCCTCGACTGAGGCAACGACTCGGCCTCGGCCGGGTCAAACCCGTTGTAGACGACCTCGACATTTGCCCGCGTTTGGGAGCGCAGCGTCTGGGCGAGCTCTTCACTAACGGTCGTGACGAGATCCGTCTGCGCCAGGCAGCGTCGCTGCAGCATGCGCTCTCGAATCGTAAATGGAAACAATCCGCGATACAGATGGTTGTTCACCCACAGATCGCGGAAATCCGTCACCCAACGCCGCGCGAGACCGAGCCGCTCTAGCTCCAGGCCGACGAGGTGCGCCGTGTACGGACCCGAGGAGCTGACCACGACATCCCACGGCGGCTGCTTCCGGCACCAGGCGATCGCCGGCTTCACCCAGCCGTCAGTGAGGTCCGGCATACGAACGGCCGAGAACACGCCGCTGCGATCTCGCAACCGTCGAAGCGGACCCTGCTTGCCCTCGGCCACCGCAATCGACCCGGTGTTCTGTGCGATCACTTTCCCCGCTTGATGCTCGCGGCGGCGCAGCGCACGGAAGATGAGCGGCACGTCGTAGCTGATCTCGGCCACACTGTACTGATCGTCCGTCCCCAAAGAATCCTCCGGAGCTTCGTCCTTGGCCGTGGTCAGGACCGCGACCTCTTCGCCTGCGTCGGACCAGTGTCGGGCGAACGCAGCGGCGCGCAGGGAGGCGATGTTGTCTTGTGGAGGGAAACAGGGTGAGACAAGGAGGACGCGCATGGATCAATCAGGCCGCAGGCCCGAGCTTCTCCTGCGTCGAAACGCGCTCGCCGCGATAGGCGCTGAGCAATCCTGCGACATAGTTCGCCTCACTCCGTTGAGCCAGAAACGCCGAAACATCGAACTGATTCAGCTCGCCGCGCTCGAAGCTCGCGGTGACATCATTGCAACTCGTTTCGACACTCTCAGGGTCAAACGGATCGAACATGAATCCCACGCCGCTCGTCTCGACGATCTCCTTCGTGCCGCCGAAGTTGGAAACCAGCACGTTCGTCCCAAGCGACAGCGCCTCAAGCACGCTCATCGGATAGTTCTCAGCGCACAGCGAGCCGAGGACAAGTACGTGACTGGCGCCGATGATCGACATTGTCTCGTCATGTGGCCTGAGGCCGACAAACTCAACACGCTCTTGAATCCCGCGCCGTGTGCAGATATCGCGACAGCGATCCAGTTCAGTCCCTTCGCCGACGATGGTCAGCGTACCCGCAAAGGACTCGGGCAGCGATTCGAGAAACTCAGCTAACCCTTTCTCCGGCTCGACGCGCCCGCTAAAAACCATACGCAACAGTCCATCAGGCTTGCTCGGCACGCTCGTCGGCCGCGGCGCCGGAAACGGAAGCAGTTGCGTCGGCATCCCAAGACCATCGAGCATGCGCTTGAGATACCGACTCGGGCATAGAACACAGTCGATGACGCGACGCCGCTTGTGCAGGCGGTAATTCCAAACGTGTTGGAGCACTTTCAACAGCGAATGTGCGATCGATCGGTCATCCCAACGGCGGGTCAAAAGGTACGCCACGCTCGCCAGGCGCGACGCATCGGCCGGTGTCATTCGTCCCCTTTGATAATGGCACATTCCCGAGTTCGGGCACAAAAGGTGATGATCGTGTGCGGTCATCACCGTGCGGGCTGAATGCTGTTTGCAGTACGACTCCAGCACCGCAAGAATGCCCGGCGACAACGTGTGATAGAAGTTGTGCAGATGAATAGCATCCGGTTGGTACGCAGCCAGTCGCTCCGTCAGCGCTTTCTTGCAAACACTCGATTCGATATAGCTCAAGGGCGTTCGGCGATGACCCTTGACCTCGTCCGCGGTAAAGAGGTCCACTTCAATTCCGCGGGACTGCAACAGCGACATCGTCATTTCGACGACAACTTCGCATCCACCCGAGGCGCGGTAATCGTTGACGTGTAACACTCTCAATGCGATTTCTCACTGCGGGCGGAAGGTCCACCCTGGCGTAGCCGCCAGGCTCGTGCAGTGTACCGACGCAACGTGACGTTGGGCAGAGCGGAGTCGATCAGGCCTTGGTTGCGCAAGCGTGTTCGCCGATGTAGGCGACGATCGTATCGGTCACGTGAGCAAGCTGCTGGTCCGTCAACTCCGGATAAATGGGCAGAGCAAGTGTTTCTCGGGCCGCCGACTCAGACTCCGGCAGGTCGCCTTGGGCGTAGCCGAGGTAGGCGAAACACTCCTGCATGTGAAGCGGCACCGGATAGTAGATCTCCGTGCCGATGCGCTGATCCTGCAAGTGCTGGCGCAGGGCATCGCGAATTCCACCCGGGACTCGAATCACGTACTGGTTGTAGATATGCGTGGCCTCGCCCGATGGCGGCTGGGGCGTTCGCAAGGGGAACCCGCCTTGGGCCAGGGGAACCGCGGAGATTGCAGCGCCGGCCGCAGCAAATGCGCCATCGTACGCCTCGGCATTCTCACGCCGGCTTTCGTGCCACGCCTCGAGATGCCGAAGCTTCACCCGCAGTATTGCCGCTTGGATCGCATCCAGCCGGGAATTGAAACCGATCTCTTTGTGGTAGTACTTCGGCTTGGAGCCGTGCAGCCGAAGCGTCTTCATGCGCTCGGCAAGATCAGCGTCGTTGGTCGTAAGAATCCCCGCGTCGC
>JADFGE010000232.1 GCA_022567855.1 Planctomycetota bacterium
TTGCCCACTTTGCCAGCATCGTGCAGCCAAGACCAAGGCAATCCGATGAAAGCGCAGAACTCGCCGAGTTGGTGTCGCGCAGAAGCCAGCTTTGCGCACTTCGTACACAGGAGGCCAACCGCCTCGAGACGATACGCCACAAGCAAGTCCGCAGCAGCGTACAACGCATGTTGAAGACCATCGAGAAGCAGATCGACACTATCGACCGCTTGATTCGTGAGTGCGTCCGATCTGACGAGGACCTCAGCTCCAAAGACAGCATCCTCCAAAGCACGCCTGGCGTTGGGCCAAACACCAGCGCCATGCTGCTGAGCCATCTGCCGGAGCTCGGCACCCTGAACCGCCAGCAGATTGCCGCCCTGGTTGGTGTCGCGCCATGGGACCGACGATCCGGAACATGGAAGGGACGATCTCGTATCTGGGGAGGACGTAAAGAGGTACGTAACATGCTCTACATGGCCGCACTAACCGCGACACGATGCAACCACCAGATCCGGGTATTTTACCAACGACTGCGAGGACTGGGAAAACCCGCCAAGTTGGCGATTACCGCGTGTATGCGAAAACTACTCGTGATTCTAAACATCATGCTTCGAGACAACACCCCATGGAGAATACAAAACGACCTAAAAAACTCTTGAAAAAGAACACAGCCGCTCTGTGGTGAATTCTTTTCCGGCATTCGCGTTCATCTGCGTTTATCTGTGGTTTCTTCCCCTGAGCCTGGCTCAGCAGTTGCCGGGACAGGTTCTCGACCTGGACCATGGGAGGGATCACGAAGAGGTCGATTATGGCCCCAATGCCCAGCAGACCCCCGGTCAGGAGCCAAATCAGGCCGGTCACCCAGCGCCCCAGGTAGAAGCGATGGAGTCCTAGAACCCCAAATCCACCGAGAATCCAGAGAAGATAACTCACTGCTGTGCTCTTCACGCCACCTATTTTGGGGATCATGGGAGAGATTTCTGGCGAATATGTCCGTACGTGCTAAGTATTGGTTAGAATGTGCTTCCCATGGAGGGAGCCCGTTCTCAGCTGGGGACGCCTATCCGGATCGTGCCGGGTCGGCTGGTGCGGGTGATGGATTTGAAGATCTGGATCAATTCACGGTGGATCGAACAAAGAAAGCGGTGGGAGATGCCATGCTTACGAACTTGACTCGCAGTATCGCGGCCTTGTCATGTGTGTTGTTGCTCGGATTGGCCGGCTGCTCGGACAGTGGAGCGGAAGGATCAACGAACGCCGCCGGTGATGGGACGGGCTCGTCCTCGGCCACCCCGGTGGGCGACCAGTCCAACGCGACTGGGGAACAAACGGAGATCCAGAGCGCCCCGGCGTCGACCCGCGCGACGTTCACCGACGCGGTGGCCGATCAGACCCGCACCGTGCAGCCCAATTTGGTGGCGGCGCGGCCGGGCACCGATCGCGGGGTTGCAACGACGCAGCCGACCAAGTTACCGGTGTCTGGTGATTCGACCGAACTGATCGTCATCGCCGAGCCGATCTCGCTTGACCTGGGGTCCATCGGAACCGGCCAGCAGGCGAAGGGGACCATCCGGTTGGTCAACACCGGCGACAAGCCGATGCGGGTCATCAACTGCAAAGCCAACTGTGGGTGCACGACGACCAACTGCCCCAAGAACAGGGAACTCCAGCCGGGCGAGTCCGTTGAGGTCCAGGTTCAAATGAGGGCCGGGGCGAAAGGTGGTATCCGGCAATCCAAGCGCGTGGACTTCATCGTCGAGGGTCAGCCGGTGTTGCGCGTGCCAGTGTTCGTGGACGTCGTCGCCTACGTTGAGATCGAGCCGAGCAAGATCGACCTGCAGCAGACGACTGACGGCCGCGTGGTGATCCGGTCCCTGGATGACCAGCCGTTTAGAGTTCTGAGCATGAATCCGCCGTGGATCGAGGCGTTCGATGACGAGGCTCGTACCGAGCACGTGCTGTACCTGCCCTTGGACGACTTGCAAGCGCAGTCGCGGGCCCGCAAGATTGACTTCACGATCGATCATCCGCAATCGAACAAGGTAAGCATGACGCTTCGGCGGGCACGCACCACTCCGGGCAACACTTCACGCATTGCGACGGCCCGACCACCCGCGGCGACGGTTGATAGCCCATTGGCGGCAGCCGCGAGGAGCGGCGACGTTGCGGCCATCGGCCAGGCCATCAAGGACGGCAAGAACCTGGAGCAAGGGTATGAAGACGGTGCCACGTTGCTCGGAATAGCGGCTGGCGCCAAGCAGGCTGAGGTCGTTCGTGTGCTGCTTGAAGCAGGCGCGAAGATCGAAGCGCGCGATCAGAAGGGGCGCATGCCGCTTCTGGCGGCCGTGCAGACGCGCAACAGTTCCGCCGAGGTGGTGCGAGCCCTCATCGCCAAGGGAGCTGACGTCAACACGCGTGGTACAATGATCGGCGGAACGCCTTTGAGTTGGGCGTCAGGACCATTCAACAATCCCGAGATCGTTGCCGCTCTGGTCGCAGGGAACGCAGACGTCAATCAGGCGGATAATACCGGGATGACCCCGCTGATGTGGGCCGCACGGTTCGGAGCGCCGGCTACGGTCAAGGTGCTGCTCGACGCGGGCGCGGACGTCACCGCCACCAACAAGCAGGGGCAGACCTCGCTCGACCTCGCTCGCCAGAAGCGCAGCGACGCCCCATCGGTTCAGATCATCAAGATGCTCGAGGCTCAGCCCCCATCGAGCGAAAAGGCGGCTGACGACTCCGATTCCTGATCGACCTTGGCCCGACGGTAAAATCCAGACCCCAGCGGCCGACACCCCGTCGGCCGCTCACTTTTTTGTGGGCACCGCCCGGATCACGGATTTTTCCGGTTCAACGCGCCAAGCCAGTATCATGTCTGCGTTCAGAAATCCTCGATTTGGAAAGGCCGTGAACATGGCGACCGCTTCTTGCGCCCCCGCAACCAACGCGCCCGTTGAGCTGACGACGCCGTACGCCCGACTGATCGATCTGATCAAGCAGGCTGACCTGCTGGGATCGACGGTGTCGCTGCTGGGTTGGGACCAGGAGACGATGATGCCCAACCAGGGGCTGGCGTTTCGCAGTGAGCAGCTCGCCCAGTTGGCCGGGTTGCACCACGATCAGGTGACGAGCCCGCACATCGGTGAGCAGCTCGAGGCATGTGAGGCTGACCGCGAGCTGATGGCCGATCCGCGAAGTGTTGCGGCCGTGAACGTGCGTGAGACGCGGCGGGAATACGACCGCGCGACGAAGCTGCCGGCCGAGCTTGTGGCGGAGCTGGCCAAGACGACCAGCCTTGCTCGACACGAGTGGGCTGAGGCCCGGCGGGATTCGGATTTCGCGCGGTTCCTGCCCTGGCTGGAGAAGATTGTCGCACTGACTCGGCGCAAGGCCGAGTGTTTCGGCTGGCCCCCCGGCGGAGAACCGTGGGACGCATTGGCGGAAGACTATGAACCCAGTTGCACCGCGGCCGAGGTCCAGACCGTCTTCGCCCCGCTTCGCGACCGGCTTCAAGCGCTCATCAGCGATCTGACGGCAAGCTCCACCAAACCTACCAATGACTTCAACGATCGTGCGCTCCCGATCGAGCAACAAGAGCGGTTCGTTCGCTTCGTCTCCGAGCAGATCGGGTTCGACTATTCACGAGGCCGATTAGATCGCTCGACCCATCCGTTCTGTAGCGGCACGCACTGCCACGATGTTCGGCTGACCACGCGGTTCCGCGACGATAACGTGCTCGATGCGCTGGGTTCAACGATGCACGAGTCAGGGCACGGCATCTACGAGCAGGGTCTGCCCGCTGAGCACATCGGCACGCCGATGGGACGGTACATCTCGCTGGGCATCCACGAGAGCCAAAGCCGTATGTGGGAGAACCAGGTCGGCCGATCGCGCGCGTTCTGGCAGTGGTGTTTCCCCAAGCTCGCCGAGTACTTCGGCCCCGCGGTGGGTTCGTTCACGCTGGATGAGGTCTACGGCGCCGCCAACATCGTTCGGCCCGACTTTATCCGCGTCGAAGCCGACGAGGCCACCTACAACATGCACGTCATGATCCGCTTCGAGATCGAGCGAGTCCTGATGACCGGCGAGTTGGCGCCGGCTGACCTCCCGGGCGAGTGGAATGCGAAGTACAAAGAATACCTGGGCCTGGACGTGCCGGATGATCGGCGAGGCTGCCTCCAGGACGTCCACTGGTCGATGGGGAGCATCGGCTACTTCCCGACGTATACCCTGGGCAACCTGTATGCCGCCCAGTTTTTCGATAAAGCGCTCGAAGATATGCCGGACTTGTATCAGCAGTTTGCGCGTGGCGAGTTCGGTGCGCTCAAGACCTGGCTGATCGAGAATGTTCACCGCCACGGTCGGCGCTACCGTGCCGCTGAACTCTGCGAACACGTGACCGGCAAGCCGCTGACCGCCGATCCGCTCATGCGGCATCTGGAGCGTAAGTTGCGTCCGATGTACGGACTCTAGCCGAGCTGAATGATCTGTTGAAGACACCTGACTAGAGGACCGCCCGGATCGCACAAGCCAACACGAAATCAACACGTCGTCGCGCGTTGCTCGCTTTACTGTTGCTGATTCCCGTGCCGAGTCTCGGGGCGGCGGTCTTGCTGTATTGGGCGCCGGATGCCTTGGGGAAGGTTCTCTACGGCGTGTGCAAGGTATGGCTTCTCGTGCTGCCGATCGTGTGGTTCCTCTACGTTGAGCGTGGCAAGTTCAGTCTGTCACCGCTGCGCAAGGGTGGGCTCATGGCGGGCCTCGTAACCGGTGTGGCCATTGCGGTCATCGTCCTCGTTTTTTTCGCGCTCGTTGGCCGCGGGTGGATTGACGCCGAGACTTTTCGCTCATCATTGAGCAAGGCCCACTTCGACAACAAATTGTTCTACCTCGCCTCAGCGGTCTACGTGATGCTCATCAACGCCGCGATCGAAGAGTACGCGTGGCGATGGTTCGTCTTCCGCCAATGTGAACGACTGATGCCCGGTTTCCTGGCGGTGCTGGTGAGTGCGGCGCTTTTTACCATCCATCACATCGTCTCGCTGCGCGCCTACGTCGGTTGGGATGTCACGTTGGTTTCCTCCCTCGGTTTGATGATCGGGGCGATGGTCTGGTCGACGCTGTATTGGCGCTATCGCTCGATCTGGCCCGGCTATCTGAGCCACATCTTCGCTGATATCGCGGTGTATATCGTCGGTTGGCAGGTGATGTTCGGGACCGCCGTTCCCGGTGCGCTCTAGGCTCTGTCAGATGAAAAGTGGGACGGGCATCTTGCCCGTCTGTAAGAGTGAAAACGACGGGCTGGAAGCCCGTCCCACTAAGATTG
>JADFGE010000233.1 GCA_022567855.1 Planctomycetota bacterium
CGCTCACGGCTCCAGGACCCTGATGGTGGTCGTCCGGGTTACCGCGTCGCCCCCGGGGATTTTGGCGCTGACGGTGAGGCGGTAGCGGCCCGGGGGAAAGTTGCCCAGGGAGAACGTTCGGCTGAGCGGGGTGAACCGGGAGCGGGCCACCTCGTCGTAGCCGAAGGACACCAGCGGGTCCACATCCTCCTCGACCACCGGATTGTAGGCCAGCACCGGCGTGAGATGGTCGCTCATCACGCGGCTCGTGAGCGGGATAAGATTGCCCCGCCCGGCGAGTTGTCGGAA
Source organism: Planctomycetota bacterium (assembly GCA_022567855.1). GTDB lineage: Bacteria > Planctomycetota > Phycisphaerae > Phycisphaerales > SM1A02 > JADFNO01. The sequence continues at coordinate 289 of JADFGE010000233.1, forward strand.
AGATTGAAGGTCCATTGGCGGCATCGCGGATCAGTGTAGCTGTGCAGCGGGCCTGTGATCTGCCGGTAAATACCGATCGGTGCAATCCTGCCCCGGCTTTGAGACTTGCGATGCCTGTAGACCCACCCAGTTCCAACGGCCAGCAGACCGTGGCCGATCTGCGCAACATCAGCAAGACCTATTTCAAGCCGGACGGGTCGGTGCTGGTCGAGGCGCTGCGTTCGGTGGACCTTCTGATCCAGACGGGGCAGTACCTGGCGATCATGGGGGCGTCGGGTTCAGGCAAGAGTACGCTGATGAACATCCTCGGCTGCCTGGATCAGCCGACGGCCGGCTCGTATCTCCTGGACGGGCGGGACGTCTCGACCATGGAGGACGACGAGCTCAGCCGGGCTCGCCGGGAAAAGATCGGCTTCGTGTTCCAGGCGTTCAACCTTATCAGCCAGCTCAACGCGATCGAGAATGTCGAGGTGCCGCTGTTCTATCACGGCGTGCATCGGCACGAGCGGCGCCGCCGGGCCACCGAGCGGCTTGAGGCGGTCGGCCTGGGCGATCGGCTCACCCATCGCCCGCCTGAACTCTCCGGGGGTGAGCAGCAACGCGTGGCCATCGCCCGAGCGTTGATCAACAATCCGTCCATCATCATGGCCGACGAGCCGACCGGCAACCTCGATTCCAAGACGGGGGCAGCCATTTTGGAGCTGTTGGCCGAGCTTCATCAAAAAGGCATGACGATCATCGTGGTGACACACGATCAGCGCGTCGCCGACCAATGCCAGCGCATCATTCAACTGGCCGACGGCGCGATCGAAAGCGACACCCTTCAGGGGTAGCTCCCAGCGATTCGCGGCGTCACCGACAGCGTTATTTAGCCGCGGGGCTTGCCCCGCGCTTTCTTCGCGAAGCGATGCGTCTTCTTCGACGCCCCAGCCCGGCTCAAACCGATATCTCTTGACGAATGCGCGTCTTAGGCATCGATCCTGGGTTGAGTCTCACCGGCTACGGCTGCATGGAACTGGCCGAGGGCGAACCTGAGCCCCGGCTAATCGAGGCCGGCGTTCTGCGCCTCAAATCCAAGGCCCCGATGCCGTTTCGGCTGGCGCAACTGCACGACGACCTGGGTGACCTGATCGAGCAGCTTCAGCCCGATCTGATGGTGGTCGAGCAGTTGTTCTCGCACTATCGCCACGTCCGCACGTCGATCCTGATGGGACATGCCCGCGGCGTGGTGTTGTTGGCGGCTCAGCTCAAAGGCGTTGAGCTGGACGAACTTCTACCGACCGAGGTCAAGAAGGCGATCACCGGCCACGGCCACGCGAGCAAGATCCAGATGCAGCAGGCGATCATGGTCCAATGCCGCCTGTCGGAGCTTCCCAGTCCGCCGGACGTCGCCGACGCCATCGCGATCGCCTTGTGTGCCGGAAGGCGTCTGGCACCAACGTATGAGGTCGTAGGATGACAAGCCCCGCTCAAACTCCCTTGTTTTCTATTGTGTGCTTCGTGATCGCCTCCGTGCTCGGTGCGGTGGGCCAGTTTCTCTACAAATCAGGTGCGGACAAAGCGACGGACACGATCGCGGGGTATTTACTCAATGGCCGCATACTGGCTGGAGTCGTCAGCTATATCGCGGTCATGGTGCTCTTCGTGGCGGCGTTCAAGCGAGGCGGCGCATTGACGGTGCTGTATCCGATCTACGCGACCACGTTTATCTGGGCGGCGTTGATCGCGCTGGCCGCCTTCGGGACTCCGATCAAATTCGTGAACATCGCAGGAATGACCCTGCTGATCGTGGGCATGTACCTCATGGGTCGGTAACAATGGGCGACCAGCGGCACCCACCGGCAGACCGGCGACCTTTGGCCAGCCGAAATCTCACGGTATTTCGGGTCGCTGCCGCCTGGCTGGCACGTCGGCGGGTTTCGCCGAATGCGATCTCCATCATGAGCGTGGTGTTCGCCATCGGTGCGGGCTGCACCCTTGCCGCAACATCGTGGACCGAGGGATGGTGGGCACGATGGTGGTGGCTGGCCGCCGCCGCCCTAGTCCAACTACGGCTGCTGGCGAATATGTTGGACGGTATGGTCGCGATCGAGTCAGGCAAAGAATCACGGCTTGGCCAACTCTTCAACGAGGTTCCGGACCGCCTCTCCGACGCGGCGATCCTTATTGGGGTCGGCTACAGTACGGGCGGGTCGCCGGTGCTGGGCTACCTCGCGGCGCTGATGGCGTTATTGGTGGCGTACGTGCGGGCGATGGGCGGCGTGGCGGGCGCAGGCCAAGTGTTCACCGGCCCGATGGCCAAGCCGCAGCGCATGTTTCTTGTGACGATCGTGTGCCTTTATTGTGGTCTGACGTCGCTGGCATGGCAGCCGATGCAGCCGCAAACAGGAATGGGGCTCACCGCTGCGGCACTGGCGGTGATCCTCCTGGGTGGGTCGTTGACGGCGGTTCGACGGCTGCTGAGAATCGCCAGTTTGTTGAAGGAGCAGGCGCCATGAACAGGGTGATTGTGGTCGAAGCTGTTGGAATATGGCCGTAGGTTTCGTGGTCGTGCCAAGTACGAAATGCAGGAAATGGCCGCACGCTGTGGATACCCTCGCGTGCCTATGGGGCTTTGCCGAAGCGACGATTTTCTTCATCGTGCCGGATGTGCTTCTGACGTGGATCGCATTGCGTGGTGTCAGGCCAGCCCTCAAAACCTGCGGGGCAACGCTGCTGGGCGCAATGCTGGGCGGCACGCTCATGTGGATTTGCGGATCGCTCGACGCAGTGGCGGCACGCTCTGTCCTGGACCACATCCCCGCGATCAGCCCCGAGATGATCGCTTCCGTACACGACGACTTGGCTACTCATGGACTGCGGAGCATGTTGCTCGGTTCACTGATAGGAACGCCATACAAGATCTATGCGGTGTACAGCGGCGCCTTAGGCCTGAATCTGTTTGGGTTCGTGGTGATGAGCGTTCCTGCCAGGCTGATTCGGTTTGTGGGACTGACGATCATCGTGGCGTGGGTCGCTCATCTCATTGGTCCGCGGATGTCCCTGCGAGCAAAGCAACGGGTGCATGTCATCCTTTGGTTCGCGTTCTACGTGCTGTTCCTTATCTTCATGCCGAACTAATCTCCACCGTCGTCTGTTCTGCCCGCAGCGCGCGGGTTCGGATGAAATCGATCGACATGGCCGGTACATACGACCTCAAGCCCGATCTCCAGGAGTTGTTACCACCTCTGACCATGCAGCTGGTAGTCTGGCGGCAGCGGTTCGTCGCTTGGAACGCACGGCCATGATCTTGCGGAGTGAAGCCCTGTGAGCAGAAGCACCAGCGAGCGTCTCTTTGGCTACACCCACGCATTTGATCACCCGGTCACGGTGGGAATCATTGTCGGCGTGGTCGGGGCGTTAGTGGTGGCGGCGCCACTCATGGCGATCGTGTTTCGATGGCGCGAGATAGAGCAAGCGCAACGAGAAGAGCTGTGGAAGCGGTACCGCTCGTGGTTGATCCTAGCCCCGCTGATGTTCGTGCCGGTGCTGATCGGCGCCGCGGCGACGATTGCCGCGATCGCCGTCCTGAGCGTCTTGTGCTATCGCGAGTTCGCGCGAGCGACCGGGCTGTTTCGCGAAAAGATGATGAGCGCGACGGTAGTGGTCGGGCTGTTGTTCGTCACGTTTGCCGTGGCGGACCACTGGTACGGGTTCTTCATGGCGTTGGGGCCCCTCGGTGTCAGTGTCATTGCCGCCGTCGCGATTCTTGCCGATCGACCCAAGGGCTACATCCAGCGGGTGGCGTTGGCCACGTGGGGGTTCCTTTTGTTCGGCGTCGGCCTCGGTCATCTTGGGTATATGGCCAACGATGTTGACTACCGGCCGATGATCCTGACCATCTTGTTGTGTGTTGAAGCGAACGATATTTTTGCCTATCTGGCTGGAAAATCGATCGGTCATCGCAAGCTCATCCCGAACACGAGCCCCAATAAGACGCTGGGCGGCGCGCTGGGCGCGATCGTGATGACCACGGCGTTGTACGCCCTGCTCGGACATTTCCTGTTCGCCGGGTCGGTGCTCGCTTCACCTGTACACTTGGTGGGTCTTGGTTTGCTCATTAGCGTGGCGGGCCAATTCGGCGATTTGATGCTCTCGTCCCTGAAACGCGACCTTGGCGTCAAGGACATCGGTGTAACAATCCCCGGCCACGGCGGGCTATTGGACCGCTTCGACAGCCTTATTCTGGTGGCCCCGGCCGTATACCATTACGTTGGGTATTTCCAGGGCTTCGGGCTCGATCAGGAGATGCGGATCATCACTGGAGGCTAGCGAATGGACCAGTGGCGGCTTGAGCCGGCGCACGACCTGGGACTCTCCACGGGCCAGCGACTTCGCAGCCTCCAGCGCGAAAGCGGGTTGATCGAGACGCTGGCGAGATTCGGCTGGTGGACGGCTGTTCGCACCTACCTCACCCTTGCCCATCGGCTCTCGATTACCGGTCGGGAGCATATCCCCGCCGCGCCGCCGTTCGTGCTGGTGGCCAACCATTGCAGTCATCTCGATACGCTTGTGCTGGCGGCGCCGATGCGGCGGCTTCTTTGGGATCGAGTGTTTCCCATCGCAGCGGGCGATACGTTCTTCGAGACGCCGATCGTGGCCGCCTTTGCCGCCGGCCTGCTCAACGCTCTTCCCATGTGGCGACGCAACTGCGGTTCGCATGCCCTGCGGGAACTTCGCCAGCGACTGATAAGCCAACCGTGCGCGTACATTCTGTTCCCGGAGGGTACACGCAGCCGCACCGGGGAAATGAGCCGTTTCCGACCCGGACTGGGGATGATCGTCGCGGAGACAACCGCGCCGGTGGTGCCCGCGTTCGTGAATGGGACGTTCGCGGCGCTCTCTCCAGATCGAAGGATACCGCGACCAAGAAAGATCACCGTGACGATCGGAGAGCCGCTGGAGTTCTCGAAGGTTCCCAATACTCGCGAGGGA
>JADFGE010000234.1 GCA_022567855.1 Planctomycetota bacterium
GGACATCGACGCCGCGTCGCAACACTGTCACCTGCAGTTCTACATTTATCTGTCCGACCACAGCGGAACTCGGGTCGGCGAGGCGCTGATGAGGGCGGCGGCCCGCGGCGTCCAATGCCGGTTGCTCGTCGATGCTGTGGGATCAAGAGCGTTTCTCAGATCGCCGCTGCGCCGCACAATGGAGGACGCCTCGGTGCGCGTGGTGGACGCGCTGCCCGCCAACGTGCTGCGGATGGCGTTTGCACGACTCGATCTGCGCAATCACCGCAAGATCGCGGTCATCGACGGGTGTATCGCCTACACCGGCTCTCAGAACATCGCCGACGCCGAGTTTGCCGTCAAACGAAAGTTCGGGCCGTGGGTCGATGCGATGGTGCGCATCGTCGGCCCGGCGGTGCGCGATCTTCAGCGCCTGTTCGTCGAGGACTGGTATCTCGATACCGACGAGGCGCTGAACGAGCTGCTGTCGATCGAGCCCCCAGTTACCGAGGATGGCATCGCCGTGCAGATCATGGGCACCGGGCCCAATTCGTACAACGATGCCCTGCGACAACTGACGCAGGCGGCGTTCCACACGGCCCGCGAAGAGCTGATCCTCACCACGCCCTACTTTGTGCCGGACGAGGCCACGGTGATCGCCCTGCGCACCGCGGCTCGGCGAGGCGTGGACACGACGCTGGTCCTGCCCGCCCGCAACGATTCGCCCCTTGTCGCCGCGGCCAGCCGAAGTTTCTACCACCAACTGCTGGAAGCCGGCGTCAAGATCTTCGAGTTCCAAAAGGGGCTGCTGCACGCCAAGACGATGACGATCGACCGCGACCTGGCGTTGGTGAGCACGGCCAACCTCGATCGGCGCAGTTTCGAGCTGAACTTCGAGGTGAGCGTGGTCGTGTACGACACCGACTTCGCCAGCCAGCTTCGGTTCGTCCAGCGGGCGTATGTCGCGGACTCCCAGGCGGTGGACGCCGGGGCGTGGAGCCGGCGTCCCTGGCCGAAGGTGCTGGTGAACAATGCGGTGGCTCTGGTCGCCCCGCTGCTGTAAACCATTGCATTTATTGAAGATGCGCTCGGCGGTCCGATGCCCACTCCCCAACGGTTGACGCTCGTGGTAGTGTACTGGGCTCCGCCAGACGGTGGCGGCTGAACATTGTGCCATGATTGAAACGCCCAACCAAGATCCGCTGCATCAGGAAGCGCTCGCCCGATTCGCCGAGTTGGTGAAAAGCGTCGGCGTGAAACGCTTCGCGCACTCCCTGGGGCTGTCCTCACGCCAGGTCAATCGCATCCTCGCCGGCGTCCAGCCCAACCCCGTGGAGCGCCTCGTGCGATCGCTGCAAGGCGCCGAGCCGGAGATCGGCGACCAGACGCTGGACTACATCTGTCAAGAGCTCGGCGGCCACTTCGTTCGCCACGAGGCCTTCGACACTGCGACCGTCAACGCGGTGAAGGAATGCGCCGAGGCGATCGCCGCCATCAGCGACGGACATATCTCCGACTTGGATCTCAAAGAGATTCGCGAGGCGATCAGCGCTCTCAGCGGACTGATCATGTCGATGCACACCCACGGCGCCGACTCCGGCGATTCAGATAAGACGTAACAGCTCGGCGCGTTGCATGACATCCACCCGCCGTGGGTTTAGCCGCCGCGGCCACGCGGTGCTGATGGCGCGGCGGGCGCACGTTGGCGTCCACCTGCCGTGGCCGGCGGGGCTATACGGAATTCACGTGTCGAGCCGATACTTCTCCTGACCATGCCGACCGCCCTCGATCAGGTCATCCTCGGCGACTGTCTGGACGTGCTGGCCGACTCACCCGGCGCAGTCGTGGACTTGGCCTACATCGATCCACCGTTCAACACCGGCCGAACGCGCGCCGCGTCAAACGGCGCTTACCGCGACACTTGGACAAACCTGGACGACTACCTCAACTTCCTGGGCCCGCGACTGAACGCCGTCCGACGTGTGCTGAAACCAAACGGATCGATCCTTGTCCACTGCGACTGGCGGACCTGCCATCATCTACGCCTGATGCTCGATGATCTGTTTGGTTCAGCGAACTTCGTGAATCACCTCATCTGGTCGTACGGCCTGGGTGGCTCATCGCCGCGGCGCTTTGCCCGCAAGCATGATGACATTTTGTTCTACGCCAAGTCAGGTGGGTACTACTTCCGGCCGCCAATGGTTCCCGCCACGAGCAACCGCATGAAGGGCCAACTCAAGAAGGCCGCGGACGTTATCGAGATACCCGCGATCAACAACATGGCCCACGAGCGTGTTGGGTATCCCACGCAAAAACCGCTCGCATTATTGAAACTACTCGTTGACGCGTGTTGTCCGCCGGGCGGTGTCGTGCTGGATCCGATGTGCGGCAGCGGCACAACCCTTGTTGCCGCCGCAAAGACCGACCGGTGCTTCATCGGCATCGACGTGAATCCCGAGGCGGTGAAGATCTGTGACAAGCGCCTGCACCGCGCAAGACCCCGCGGATATGTCCCGATCTAATCGGGACGGCTAGCATAATATGATGCCTTTTTGTTCTCCCTTGATGCCTTGATGCCTCGATGCCTCGATCCCTCGATGCCTCGATGCCGTCTTCTAAAACCCGCCCTGTCGCATTCGGTCCAGACTCTCGGGGAACGGATAGCTCGCGAACACCCCCGTCGGCGCCAGCTCCCACATGACCAACGAGGGATAGACGTCCCCGCGGTAGCCCGCTTCGAACATCACGCGCAGGACCGACTCGAAGGTCGGCTCCGCGCCGTCCGGTCCCTCGAGCCGATTTGACTTCGCGCCAATGAACGACACCGTAGCAACAGGCAGCCGCTCGCGCCGGCCTCGAAGCATCTTCGCCACCGTCGAAAACCCGCGGGCCAGGTCGTCCAACGTGAAATGAGTCCGACCTTTGGGGCGCACCAACGCCAGGATCAGCAGACTATCCAGATCGTACTTCAGGATGTACGGCTCCCGGTCGCCGGCGGCGTGAACGGCCACCGATTCTGAGAACATCCGCGCGTAAGAGGTCACGGCCTTGGCCGTCCACTGGCTCGTCGCCGTCATCTCAATCACCTGACGGACGATGCCGTGATCGTTGTCCTGCGTGTTCACGCCGCAGACGAAGGCTCGATACCGTCCCGCGAGCAGATCGGCGAGCAGATGCTGGCCCCACTGAATTCGGATTCGATCACGGTCGGGACTCGCCTGGCGGGTATCGCCTGCGGGCAGCAGGATGACTCGGTCGGCCCGCTTGTCCGCCTCCATCAGCAGATCGCCTTCCTCTTCGTACAAGCGTGGCGTTTGCTCGCCGCGGGCAGCCTGGGTCACGGCCGGCTCCTTCTTCGTGGTCCGGAGCGGCAGTATACCGTCTGAGACCCAGCCGTCAGGCCGGCATACAGCAGGGCCGAAAGCACCTCCAGCGGCTGCGAAACCGCCGAAATCACGCCCATCGAAAGTTTTTTTTCAAGATGGCGCAAGATATCGCGAAAACCGGCATATAGAGGGGGGGGAAGGGTGCGCTTGGCCACGCGAGGCCCCTGGGCCTGAGGTTGGACCCGGCCGGTCGCGCCACTCCCGCCACCATCCGCGAATCGTCGCGGCGCTCGGTCTGCTCGACTGTTTTCCAATGTTTCGGTCCATCCGGCGGGCGCCAGTGATGCCGAAACGAGCACCCGAGCGCCGCTTTTTTGTCTCGACTGAATGGTCGGATCAGGCGGATCGATCTCGCGCCGTCGAGGCATACCAACAGCTTGGGCAGCGCCTGTACGCTACAACTCGCCCGAAATACGCCTAGTTCGTAGCCCCGCCTGGCCTGAACGGCCGGGGGCTACAGGGGGCTGCCTAGTGCCGATCACCACCGCCGCCGCCGCCGCCGCCGGAGCGGTTCGGCTCCCGTTCGTGAGCCTCGTTGACGCGCAGGGTTCGGCCGTCGAAATCTTGGCCGTCCAGCGCGCCCATGGCGGCCTTGCCTTCAGCTTCGTCCGCCATTTCGACGAACGCGAAGCCGCGGGATCGGCCGGTGAAGCGATCAGTAATGATGGCGACACTCGAAACCGCGCCGTGCTCGCCGAACAAGTCAGTCAAGCCCTGCTCGGTCGTTTGGAAACTGAGATTACCCACGTAGATACGGAACATGAGGAGGTACTCCCGTCTTGGGAGCCGGCTAACGGTCACGAACGGACGGAGCAGGCTAACCCAAACAAGAACAGATCAACACGACCAATGGACCGGACCATCGATCGCCGCCGCCGCCACCGGCCGAGCCGGGGACTCGCGGCACGGCCATTGTATCCCATATTGAGCCTGATAGGTATCAAGCGGGATTCAAATCCGCGCCGCCGCCCGCTGAAGCGGGCTGCGCCGGCGCTGGTGGAGCGGGCGGCGCCACATCATCCCCGCCCAGCACCCCGCCTGAGATTCGCTTCACGAATCGGTCCCAGCAATCGACGCGGTACCCAGGCAACGGGCGACTCCGTCGTTCCACCGATTCGTAAATGAAACCCGCACATTCTCGACACACAAAGCCGTCCGTATACCGCCGATACAACTCTTCCCTCGATGCCATCCCCATCGCCATCCGCATTGTCCAGATCGGCTGCGGCCAATACAGATTCTTCATCCATTTGGCACACTTTGGGCATCGCATGAACGCCATGACGGTTGTCCGCAAGTAACGATGCGTGCGCAAAAAGGATTGTTGAAAGTCGTGGGGAACGCGCTGCGCAATGTATTGCCGGATCGTTCCCCACGGGCCGGCATAGACATCCCCCGCGGGATCGACCGGCGAGCGCGTCCAAACCCGTTTCTCGGAACACCGGTTTTTCTTGCCGCCTCGTTTGGGATAGACGTCCATAACGATGCGCCCCTTTTTCGCCCAGTTGTGGATCGTGCTTCGGTTCACGCCGAATCGCTTGGCCGCAGCATTGATCGTCACGCCCGGCCAGGGGATCGTGATCGGTCCGCACAAGGTTCTGACCAATTCGCCGGTGAGCGTGATTCTTGCTACGGCACAGTCCGGGCCGTCATCATCGAATTGTTCATATTTTACGACTTCGCCGGTCGGAAGACGCCGATCGTGCGCGCGCAGAACGAGCGCCCAACTGCGCAAAGGGCGCTGGTAGGTCGGTCCGAGGCACCGCCGGAGTCGCCGCTGGGCCTCGTCAGGGTGGATTGCAGCGCGATGCCACGCCTCTGCCAATGCGCGATCAATATCGTCCATATATAAAGGGGTGCGCGGGCAGAGGGGCGCGCGCCCCGGTG
>JADFGE010000011.1 GCA_022567855.1 Planctomycetota bacterium
GGGGTGCTCGGCGAAGAGTTGCAGGCTGAGGATAACAAATACGCATCGCCATTGATCCGCAGGCGGGTGCCATGCTTTGGCCCGATAGGGCAAAGCATGCTTCATCCCGACGCGTCGGGAATGAAGCATGGCACCCGGTAAACGCATAGGAATCACGTGGGATTCATATAACGGCCCGGACGCGGATTTCGCCGGGCTGTGATCATGCTATGATGAGTCGCCGGTTACAGACCCTTTATCCCTGAGGACGTACTGGATGCTGGGCAAAGTTTTCAAGGCGTACGACGTTCGTGCGATCTATCCCAAGCCCTTGAGCGAAAAGCTCGCGTGGCAGATCGGTCATGCCGTGGCGCGATATCTGACGGAGCACGCCGCCGACGCCGGGTTCGATGATCCGATGATGCGTCATGTCGTCGTCGGCCGGGATATGCGCACCTCGTCGCCGTCTCTTGCCGAGGCGCTGAAGATGGGTGTGCGCGATTACGGCGCGCATGTCGTCGATGTCGGGATGGTTGATACGCCGCTCGTCTACTTTGCGATCAATCATCTCGGCTGTTGCGGCGGCGTGCAGGTGACGGCTTCACACAACCCAGCCAACTACAACGGCTTCAAGGTCTCGGGCATGAAGGCCAGACCGATCGGCATGACGACGGGCCTGGACGAGGTTCGCCGCTATGCCGCCGTGGTCGATCGTGACAAGCGCATCCCCGCCGGAGGCCGGGAGGAGCAGCGCGGCCTGTGGGACGCCTATCGCGACCATGTTCTCCGGTTCCTGGACGAGTCGCTGCTCGATGGCTCCAAGACGATTCACGTCGTTATTGACGCTTCCAACGGCATGGCGGGCACGATGATTCCGGAAGTGTTCTCCAAGGTGCGTGGGCTGAAGATCACCAAGTTGAACTTCGACAATTCCACCGGCGAGTTCGTCCATGAACCCAATCCGCTGGTCGAAGCGAACCTCCAACAGCTCCAGGACAAGGTCCGCAGTGCGCGGGCTGATCTTGGATTCTGCTTCGACGGCGATGCGGATCGATGTGTCGCTGTTGACGAACAGGCTCAGATCATCGGGTGTGATCTATTGACGGCCTGGCTCTCGTCGGGTTTTCTGCAAGCGAGCCCGAAATCAGCGGTCGTGTATGACTTGCGATCGACGAAGTCGCTTCCGGAAATGATCACCGAGGCCGGCGGCAAGGCGATCAAGTCGCGAGTGGGGCACGTGTTCATGAAGCAGGAGATGGCTGAGCATAATGCCGTGTTCGGCGGGGAGCTGTCGGGCCATTTCTATTTCCGCGACAACTTCTTTGCTGATTCGGGCGCGATCGCTTTCGCCACCGCGGTCAGCGCCCTGGCTCGCGCCGACGGACCGCTCAGCGAGCAAATCCGACCGGCTCGACGGTACGCCCAGTCAGGTGAGATCAACTTTGAGACCGAGGACAAAGACGCGGCGATCGATGATCTGGTGGACGCGTTCCCCTCGGCTGAGATCGAGGAGCTGGACGGGGTGACGCTCGACCTGGGCGATTGGTGGTTCAACGTCCGCTCGAGCAATACCGAGCCGCTGCTGCGGTTGAACCTCGAAGCCCCGGACAGGCCGGCCGTCAATGCCTACGTGGAGCAAGTGGCCCAGTACCTCGGGCGGCGGGTAGCGCATTGACACGGCGCTCGCTACCGCAATGTCATACGAATTCCACGTGATTCTCGTGCGTTTGCGGGGTGCCATGCTTCATTCCCGACGTGTCGGGATGAAGCATGCTTTGCCCTATCGCGTGAAAGCATGGCACCCGCCTGCGGATCAACGGCGATGCGTATAAATCACGCGCATCACGGGTGACACGTACAACGAGTGAGCCCCGACTGCACTCCACCCACTCCGTATCACCCCCATTGTCAAAAACGGGGTCGGGAGTCGTTTCTGAGGGGTTGGGGTGATTTTGGCGCGGGTGCCACGCACAGCGAGGCTGCCGAGTCGTGCGTGACGCACGATCACGTGTGTGCTTCGGTTCCATGCGATACGACACCGACGACTCCCTTCGGTCGCTGTCGGTGGCACCCTTCATCGTACGGATAAAACGCTTGATACGGTCGAGGAGATCATCGCCGTTGAGGCCGCGACGCGCGCGAGCTACTCGCCCGGAATGGGGCTGATGAGACCCGCCCAGGGGCTGGAGGCGGTGGCGTACATTCGCTTGGGAATGCGGCCGGCTCGGAACCCGAGGTAGCCGGCTTCGCAGGCCGCCTTCATTGCCTTGGCCATTTGCACGGGATCACGGGCATGGGCGATGCCGGTGTTCAGCAGCACACCGTCAGCGCCGAGCTCCATCGCCGTGGTGACGTCGCTCGGCGCTCCGACGCCGGCGTCCACGATCACGGGGTATTCAGGCTCGCCACCGCGGGCCGGATCTTTCAACATCTCCAAGAGTATCGCGATCGCGGCCGGGTTGGCGATCCCCCGACCGCTGCCGATCGGACTTCCGGCGGGCATCACGCTTGTCGCCCCGGCGTCCCGCAGTCGAACCGCCATGACCGGGTCGTCGGTGCTATAGCAAAGCACCCGGAACCCGTCGCCGACCAATGTTTGACACGCCTCAAGGGTGCCCATCGGATCGGGCAGGAGCGTCTGGGGATCACCCAGCACCTCCAGCTTTACCCAATCCTGGCCGGGGTTGGCCATCTGCTGAAGGATCTCCCGGCCGAGTCGCGCCACCCGAACCGCATCGTCCGCTGTAAAGCAGCCGGCCGTATTCGGCAAAATCGTGTACCGATCGGTGTCGATGAAGTCAAAAAGTGATCGCCCGCTCTTGTCGAGCAATCGCTCACGCCGAACGGCGACGGTGACCACCTCCGCCCCGGAGGCATCCAACGCCTCTTGCATGATCTCATAGGACTCGTACTTGCCCGTGCCCACGATGAGCCGGCTTGCGAACGTGTGACCGCCCAGCGTCAACAAACTATCCGAGCTGACCTGAAGCTGCGGTGTCATCCCACGAGTCCTGGCGGGTCTAGCCGCCTCCTACAAGCGTCACGATCTCGACCTCATCGCCCTCGGTCAATCGATGCTCGCGATGGTGAGCCTTGGGAACGAGCTGGCGGTTGATCTCGACGGCACAGGGTCGATCCGCCAGATGATAACGCTCGATCAGGTCCCAGACCGTATAGCGATCCTCAAGGCCGATCGACTCCCCGTTGACGGTGATTCTCATCGCACGACATGATAGGAGTTCGGTGGGCCGGACGCCGACGGATCGTGACGCTCCGACCACTGGGTCAGGCCGGGGCCGTTAGGCCTTGGTTCGACGCGAGCTGATTCGGGGCCGCGTGTCCACGATCCCGAGGTGCGTCAACCCAGCCCGAATGGCGATGCGTGCCAATTCCACGCGGTTCGTCGCTTCGAGCTTTGATCCCAGCAATCGCCGATGCCACTCGACGGTCTTGACACTGCGATGCAGCCGTTGGGCGATCTCGGCCGTAGACAGCCCTTCCCCGATGAAGGCCAGAACCTCGAACTCCCGTTCCGTCAGCGCCGACAAAGGACCAAAATCGTTGAATTGGGCGATGACCACCGCGCACCCGTCAACCGCATCAAACTTCGGCTCCCGATCCATGGCGGTCAGCGGCCGGCATATCACCAGCACTCGCGCGCCTTCGCGTGCGTCCGACTCGATCGGGCGGAAGATCGCGCAGCGACACCCCCCTCCGATCATCCCGATCAGCGCAATTGGCTGTGAGGTTCGGACAACCTGCTCGGCGCATCGTACTCTCTCATCGGCAACGTCCTTGGGAAGCAGATCATGCCACGACTTACCACGCAGATCAACTTCACCGGCTCCCAACGCTCCTTGCACCGCCGCATTCGCAAACTGGATCCTGCCCTGCGTGTCGACAACTAAGACGCCGACCTCCGCATCGTGAGTCAGTGCATCCCACAACGCCCGTGGGTCGCTGGATTGGAGCGATAGTCCTTCCCCCTCGGTTGGTGCATGGACGGGCGTTTCGTTGGCGTCGCTCATATGCCTTGTACCGGACGGAGCGCCTTCTCGCCGCTCGCGCCGAACAGTCATCGTCAAACCCCCTGTCGTGAAACCGGCGACGACTTCTATATGATCGTTCCAGCTTACGTCTATACTGGCCTCGTCGGGTAAGAACCCGCAATATCTGGGTGAAACGCCGGGAACCAAGGTTATTCCTTGGCCAGCGTATCGCGAGGAACTTACGTCGAACCGACTCACGCGGATGGCCTGGTACAGTACACACTACGGGGATCCTCGGACATGCACAGTGACGACGCACTGTCAGCTAGCTGTCACTCACTAGGACATCAAGCGCCCCGCCACTTGCCAGGCACCCACCCGCAAAAACCCTAGTTCTTTCCCAAGACGGTGAATTCAACTCGCGGGCGGCGCGGAGAGTGCCGATTCGGGCCACTGAATATGTCAACGGAGCGCCTTTGCCAAGCTCCGTCTGCTTCTGCACGCAATGTATGGTTCGACAAGCAACGTCGCCTAGCCGACAACGATGAAGAAAGGACCACGACATGTCCAGCACGATGCTGGACGCTCATGGTCTCAGGCGAGCAGATCGACGAACCGAGCCGAGGTCAAGTGCTGGATGGCTCCCGTCGCGGCGGCATAGGGATTCGTGAGATCGACCTGCGAAGTCTGGTCGGCAGCGTTGTCGTTTGTGTGTTGCTCATCATCGGTGATCGCGGTGGTTCTCTCAGCTGCGTTGCGTTTCTGCGCGGTCAGTTCGGCCCGGGCTTGTTGCTCGGCCCGTCGCGCCTGCGCGGCAACTCGACGATCCGCAGCCGAGGGATCAGCCGGGGCCAGCGCCGCCCGCTGCACCTGTTGCATCTTGCGGATCGTGGCGGCCGGATCACCTTTCACTGGTGATAGATCGATCGGCACGCTACCTTCGACCGCGTAGCGCTTCCCATCGGGGCCCTGCGTGAATTGGAGCGAGATCGCGCCGGCATGGGCTCCACCCGCGGCACGATGAGCCTGCTCGTGGGTGCGGACTTCCCGATCGCGCTGCTTGAGCTTGGTGACTTCCTGGCGCTCCTGATCGGTCAACTGTTTCTCAACGTCCTGGCCGCGCACGCTGCCGCCATCGCCTGGTCGCTCAGCACTTCCAGGTTCTGTCTTCGCTGCGAATAATCTAGCCGCTGGCGATAGCTCAACCGAGTCGCGACGATCTGATCCCCCCGGGCGCTCTTGGCGATCCACCGGGCGTACCAACGGCACCGGCCTGGGCGCCAGGCTACTGGCGGCGGCAACCGCTCCAGTCAGGACAGACATGGCGCTAATGGGATCGAGCATTTAGAGGTACGCCTCGTTCGCATCTTCCTATCGGATCACGCCGCCAACGAGTTCAGGCCGCACGGAATGCGTGGGTTATCTGACCTTGAAGCCGAGCCGCTTACTGGCTTACTGCGTCAGGAACAGCGGTACGTCGGCGTTTCGTAGGCAATGCAGGGCCGTATCGCCCAGCAGGCGCTTGAGAATGCGGGCGCGAGAGGTCGAGCCGAGGACGATGAGATCGGCCTCGACCTGGTGGGCGCATTCAAGCAGGTGATCGCGGGGCCCGCCGTCCACGTGCTGGGTCTGGGCGGCAAGTCCATGCGAGTGGCAATAGCTCGACGCATCGGCCAGGAGCGTTTCGCTCTTTTGCCGCGTCATGTCGAAGCAGACGATTTGCACCGCGATGTCCGGCCACAGATCCATCTGCACGAACTGCTTGAGCGCCTTGGCCGACTCCATCGAGCCGTTATAAGCCACGAGCACCTTGCGGATGGGCCGGTACGCTTTGGGCACGGCGAGAATCGGCCGCACGCCCTCGCTGATCAGCCGAATCAAGACGTCGTCGGGATTCTCAACGACGCCGTACTCGAACAGTCCTCGAAGCCCGGCAATCGTCAGATCGTGATAGCGCCAAAGGGCAATGAGCCGGTCGAACGGATCGCCCGTCTCTCGATCGACGCAATGGATCATTCCGGAGTTGGCGCAGGCCTGCTCGAAGTCCGCAATCGCCTGCTCGACGTGCTCCTCGGTGACGTGGATGCGATGCTCCGCGAGGCTCGCCGCCGCCGCGCCGCCGCCGATCGGCACCGGTCCAACCTTCATCAACTTCGCAATATCAACATCGGTGACGCCCGTCACTTCCGCTTTGTGCAACTTCGCCAGCTCGAGCGCATACTTCGTCGCAGTGGCGGTGAACGGCGTACCGCTGAGGGCGACGAGAATTCGCTTGATCATCGATCCTTCCTCCGGGGCACACTCAGAGCTTGAACGGCGAGCAGGGCAACAGGAACAGTAGCATAATAATGATGAACACCGGAATGAGGATCGGTAAGCTGTACTTGAACATGTAGCCGAAGAAGCTGGGCATCTTCAGGCCGGTCTGCTCAGCAATGGCCTTGACCATGAAGTTGGGACCGTTGCCGATGTAGGTCATCGCCCCCATGAACACGGCGCCGAGGCTGATGGCGGTGAGGTAGGCGGCGTTGATCACCCCACGTCCGCCGAGTTGCACCATCTCGGCGTCAGGTATTTCCGGCAGCGTCTTGGCGGTCTGGAAAAATACGACATAGGTGGGTGCGTTATCCAGGAAACTTGAGAGCGAGCCGGTCGCCCAGAAGAACTTCCACGGCTTGTCGATACCAAGATCTGCACCTCGTGCATTAAGGTATTCGATCGCCACCTGCATAGTGATGAAGATGCCGATGAACAGCGCCGCTACCTCGATGATCGCGGCGTAGTTGAATTTGTTGTACGCCCGCACGCCCTTTGGCGTCCTCCAGAGCGACAGCGCGACCAACCCTAGCATCAACAGCTCGCGCATGAACGGGAAGGGCCTGAACGTTGTGCCGGGAATGTCTTTGTTTGGATCGACCAGGGCCACGCAGGCGACCACGCCGCCCAGGATCAGGAGATTGACCCAGCCGGTGAGTCGCAGCGGCTGCTTTTGTGTCTCGTCGAGGAGAATGTCGGCGGGCGTTTCCTTCTTGTAGGCAATGGAGTCCCAGATGAAGTAGATCACCAGCAGGATCACGCAACAGACCGCCCACGGCGCCCACAGACCCATGGTCCAGAGGAACGGCACGCCAAAGAGGTATCCCAGAAACAGCGGGGGATCTCCGATCGGGAGCAAGGTGCCGCCGACGTTGCTCACGAGGAAGATGAAAAAGATCACCGTGTGAATGACGTGCTTGCGCTCGGAGTTGGTCTGGAGCAATGGGCGAATCAGCAACATGCTGGCGCCGGTGGTTCCGATGAAGCTGGCGATCAGAGCGCCGACGGCCAGGAACGTGGTGTTGGTCAGCGGTCGGGCCGCCAAGTCGCCTTTCAGAGAGATGCCACCGCTGATCACATACAAACAAAACAGCAAGACGATGAACGGGATGTACTCAGCGATAATGGCGTGTTCGAGCACCGCCGGTATCTTCGCCAGGTCGAAGGCAACCCCGTAGTACACCAACGTCAGAGCTGAAAACCCCAAGGCGACGCCGAGCCGATTGCAGTTGCTCTCCCACCAATGGTGTGTCCACGGCAGGAGGGGCAAGACGGCGATACAGCCAAGCATCCCTATGAACGGCAGAATGCCCAGGCCCCACCAGGGGGGTGCTTCGGGATGGACCTCATGCGCCGGTCCGTGATGATTCAGCGACAAGAAGATGAGTATTCCGACCGCCAGCGCTCCGCCCATGATGGCCAGCCAGCCCAGTGGGCTCAGGCGAGTCGGGGATGGTTCGGTGGCTGCTTGTGGCATCTCGGCCGTGAAATGCGTGCTCATGCGACCCTCCTGAGCCCTGCACGCCTGGCCCGACGAGGGACCCGAGCCGCTCACGGGTCGGATCAAGGGGGCATAGCCTACAGAAACCGGCGGACGTTGGGATGGGGGGCCCCTGGAGTTGGACGGTTGTCGCGCCGGGCGCTATCGGACCTTCCAGCACCGCCCGGCCGGTGCCAAACGCACGCGGTTGCTATCGGCGGTCTGGTCCCAAGTCTGAACGCTGGTCGCCCCGAGGCGGATGTCCCGTTCATCACCTCAGGGGCCGCCGCGACGCCGGGCGGGGGCGCGCCGACCCATATCCCAAGTTACATACAAGGCCCTACCGCCGATGTTAGCCTTGCGACTGGGTGTTTGCCGGGCTAGATTCTAATGCTGGAGGGTTTGCGCGGCGTCTGAGGGCCCCCTTGGCGGCGGTCCGCGGAAGCAACTGACTATGGTGAGACCGCGAATCGTTCGCAGACAACCCCCGTGAATGCATCCATCGAGGAGAGGGTGCGAACATTGGGGGAGCGAACACAAAACAGACCTGCGAGCACCTGGAGAACACATGAACACCGTTATTCGCGCTCGACGCCCTCTGAATCTGTGCTTGGTGGGGGCGTCATTCTTGCTCGCCGCGCTGGGCCTTACCGAAGCTCGAGGCGGCGGTTTTTCCTCGGACAACGTCGAGCTGATGAGCCATATCCCCCTCTCGGGCTTTCCCAGCAATCCGTCCAGCGGAAACGACTGTTGGGGCTATGTCTCGCCCTCAGGTCGGGAGTACGCATTGATGGGCGTGAGCAATGCGATGGTCGTGGTCGAGATTACCGACCCCTCCAATCCCGTCATCGTTCAAAGCATGTCACACACCAATAGTTTGTGGGGCGACGTGAAGGTCTACGGCGAATACTGCTACGTCGTGAACGAAAGCGGCGGCGGCATGGACGTCATCGACCTCACCGATGTGGATAGCGGCGTGGTCACGCTCGTACAGCGATTTACCGGTGGGGGACTATCGTCCAGTCATGATGTCGCGATCGACACTGACAGCGGGTTCGCCTATCTGTGCGGCTCCAATCTCAACGGAGGTCGGATCGTCGCGATTGATCTCGCCGACCCGGAGAATCCAGTCATCGTCGGCCAGATCTCGAGCGGCCAGGGCGCGTACGTCCACGACGCCCAAGCGGTGACGTACACGAAGGGTCCGTTCGCGGGGCGCGAGATAATCTTTGCCGCGGTGGGAGGAACCGGGCTGGATATCTACGACGTGACGAACAAGTCCAATATGTTCCGCATGTCTCGAACGACCTACCCGAACCTTTCCTATGCCCATCAGTGCTGGGCCAGCGAGGACCGGCAATTCCTCTATCTCGACGACGAGCTGGACGGCGTCAACGAGACGGTCATCTTCGATATCAGCGATCTGAATGATCCGGTCATCGCCGGAACGTACAGCTCCGGCGTGTCAGCCATCGATCACAATCTGTACGTCCGAGGTGGATTCATTTACGAGGCCGAATACCACGCCGGTCTGCGCATCTTTTGTGCCGACGATGCGGTGAACCCCGTCCAGGTCGGTTGGTTCGATACGTATCCGGAGAATGACGGTGGGGGCTTTGATGGGGCCTGGAGCGTGTATCCGTTCTTTCCCAGCGGAACGGTGATCGTCAGCGACATGAATCGCGGCCTGTTTGTCCTGGACCCCACGGACGCCCTGAGTGCCGGCGCCCTGACCTTCGCCTATCCCAAGGGCCGGCCGGACCTGATTGATCCACAGGGTGGCACGGCGGTCCGGGTGGAAGTTGCGGCCAGCTGTGGGGCGACCATTGAGCCCGATACGGCGCTGCTGCATTACGACATCGGCCAAGGCTTCGTCACGGTCCCCATGCAGCCGGTGTCCAAGACTGTGTACGACGCGGTCTTCCCGGCGATCGAATGCGGTCTTGAGGTGTCGTACTACGTGAGCGTGCAAGCGACCAGCGGCGCAACGTTCACCGATCCCCCAAACGCCCCCGCATCGACGTTCAGCGCTCTGTCCGCGGATGAGGTGCTGATCAGCTTCGAGGACGATTTGGAAGCCGACACCGGTTGGGTGGTCGGCGCCGCGGGTGATAACGCCACGACGGGCGTCTGGACACGGGTGGACCCCAACGGCACCGCCGCCCAGCCTGAAGACGACCACACGCCCAATCCCGCCACGATGTGCTTTGTCACCGGCCAGGGAAAGCCCGGCGGCGGACTCGGCGACAACGATGTTGACAACGGTCACACCACATTGACCAGCCCCGTCCTCGATCTCGCGGGCAAGGGAGGCGCGATCATTAGTTACTGGCGGTGGTACTCCAACGACACCGGCGCCAGCCCCAATGCCGACATCTTTGTCATCGACATCTCCAACGACAACGGCTCGACCTGGACCAACGTGGAGACGATCGGACCAGCGGGACCGGAAACCAGCGGCGGCTGGCTCCCGCATTCGTTTCGAGTGTCCGATTTCGTGGAGCCGACGAACGAGGTGCGATTGCGCTTCATCGCCGCTGACGAAGGCGACGGGTCGATCGTGGAAGCGGCGGTGGATGACTTGGCAGTCTCAACCGTCGTGTGTGACGAGCCGGTGCTCGGCGATCTTGACGGCGACGGCCAGGTCGGCGTTAAGGATCTGCTCATACTTCTGGGCAGTTGGGGGCCGTGCGATGATTGCGGCAACTGCCCGGCCGACCTGGACGGTGACTGCACCGTGGGCGTTAAGGACCTTCTCTTACTACTCGGGAATTGGGGATAAAGCGGCGTTCGCATCCACCCAACACCATAAAGCCCACGGCGTGCACGCCGTGGGCTTTTCATGCCCTTGTGATGTTGAGAAGATTGGAGACGGCAACGTCTTTCGTCCCCGGAACGGTTTTATCCCCAGTTGCCGAGCAACGTGAGCAGGTCCTTTACGCCCACAGCGCAGTCACCGTCCAGGTCGGCCGGGCAATCGTTACAATCATCGCACGGCCCCCAACTGCCCAAAAGAACGAGCAGATCGGTCGTGCCGACCTGGCCGTCGAAATCGAGGTCGCCCACCGGGAAGTCCGGCGTGAACGCCTGCACCCAGGTGCGCCACGAATTGTTGATCGAGTATTCATGGTGGGCCCAGAAGGTGAGGCCGTTGGCGGGATCCACATTCACGGCGCTGTAATCGCCCCAGCGCCCGGACCGTATACGGTCCGTTGCTCGTCTGTTGGATCACGTCGCCCTGGAACACACCGAGCGGGTCGCTCTTGAAGCGGAACGCCGTGGACATCGAGATGAACTCGTTCGGCGAGCTGCGGGCGAAGCTCATCGCCGCGTTGCCGTGATCGTCAACCGTAATCGAGCTGAAGAACGTGCGAATCTCCGCGCCGGGATCAATCTCCCCGGACTGCACCAACGTCGGGTCCTGATCGGTGACGGGCCAGCCGTTCATGGCGATTTCATACCAGCGGGCGACGACGCGACCGAGGTTGATGTGATGGGTCGCCCACAGTGACCCGTTGCGGTAGGCAACGCTCCAGAAACGTGCGTCGAACGTTTCGGGACGGTTGCTGGTGCCCATCTGGGGGGGATCCTCCGGCCGGCCGTAGACCGGAACCGTCAGGCTGAAGTTCGTGATCGTCGGCGAGGTCAAGGCGTTCTGCAACGCGATCAGTCGCACGGCCGTGTTCGAGTTGAATTCACGGTGCTCGATCAAGTACAGCGCTGGCGGGTTGTCGAAGCTTACGGGCGGAATCCCCGCCGATTGCGTCGAAGTGGCGATCGTAAAGAAGTTGGTTTGAGCGGGCGGGTCGCCAACCAGAAGTGAGGCTTTGTCGTAGACAAACACCGGGTAATTCGTGCCGAGCCCGAAGCCGTCGCCGGTGATGTAGACGGTGTCAGCATCCACACCGATGTTGGGCGAATCGAATAGATCCCCAGCCAGTGCCGAGGTATTGAAGCGGTATTTGTGCCACGAACCGTTGGGATCGGAATCATCTGATACGGCGATGAGCACATACGATTGGCTGCCAGGCGCAAAGGCTTCTGCTGCCATCGCGAAGACACGCCCCGTCAGCTCGTCGTAGATCACCTCCGGGTCGAACACAAAGCTGGTTGCACCCACGCTTCCCCAGAAACCAAGCGAGCCGCTAATCCCGTCCTGGAAGGTGAGGGTTCCCTCTTTGGTATAGAACGCAATGGCGCCGTTGGTCATCAGCACGACATGCTCCGGTCCCACCGCCAAGTGCGGATCGGGCGGTGTCCAACCGGTGCTGAAGATGCCGGTGAACCCGATGTCCGCGCCTTCGCGAATCTCCCGCTCACCCTTCTCGATGTCGCGCCGATTGAAGGTCGGCGGCACGTGCGGGGATGGTCCCTGGGCCAGGCGAACCACGTCACCGGCCGGCGGCATATCCGCGGTCACACCCTGCTTTTGATCCTCAAGTTGAAGCGGCTTCCGGCTGAACAACGTCACGTTGACGCTCGAGTCGTCGCCAAGACCCGCATCGCCGTTCCAAACGCACGCCAAGGCGCCGTTGTTCGTGAACACCAAGCGCTGAACGCCACTGGCCGTCGTCATCGCCTGCCGACCGTCAACATGCCGGTTTATCCGAAACTCGCCGCCGAGTCGTGATCCATCGGCCGCAAACAGTTGGGCAAAGACACCCAAGTCATCACCATCCGGCCCGTTCCAGGCGACGGCATGGGTCCCATCCGGGGCGACGGCGATTGCCGCCGCGACCTGCGGGCCCTGTGTGGTCGTGTTGACCACAAACGGCTGACCAATAGGGCACCCCCGCGCATCGCATCGCCGCGCGACGATGCCGAAGTCGCTGCCATCCACGCCCGGATCAAGCCAGGCCACAAGGAATCCGTCTTTCGTCGCGGCAACAGCCGGTTCGATCACGCCGGGCGTCGGCCCCTCGCCGATATCCACTTCCTCGCCAATACGAGTTCCCGTCGCATCGAACCGCTGGAGACGGATGCCGATCGGGACGCTCTGTTCGTCGGTTACCGCGAACACGACCACGAATCCGCCGTTGGAATCGACCGCGATGCATGGCGTGGCTTCAGTTCGACCGCGAACCGTCGAGATGGCGAACTCGTCGCCAAGCGGGCTTCCGTCGGGCTTCAGGATCCGGCCACGGATGCAGGACACCGTCTTCGCCGACGCGGCGCTCGTCCAGACTACCATGGCTGTGCCATCGGGTTTCGTCGCCACGATTGGTCCGTACTGATGACCGCGCCACTGTTGGTTGACCAGGATTTCCGAGCTGCCCTGGAATTGTTTATCGAATCGCCGAGCGATGATCGACCCGGCCTGACCGTCCTGTCCGTGTGATTGCCATACCGCCCACGCTCCGCCCGAATGATCCATAGCAACAGCAGGCGCTGTCTGATGAGAGTTCGACCACAGGTTCAGCACCCGCTCGGAACCGATGGGGATGCCGTTCGCATCGAACTGCTGAGCGTAGACGCCGTACCGACCGTCCTGCTGTCGTCGGCTCGACCAAACGCAAGTGATTTTGCCGGTCTGATCAACGCCGATCGCGCCGTCGGCTTGCGCGCTGAGGCTGAAGGTGCTGGCCCGCCATTCGTAGCCCTGAGGCAGACGTTCATTGATCTTCCCGCCATCGGCGATCGCCCCGGCAGGGCCGAGCAAGGCGACACCGATCATTGCAACACGCAGGGGTCTATCGCTACTTGTCATGCTTGTCTCCAGTCTGCCGGTCGATTCCGCCAATCCACACCATCGTACGACATCCCACAAAGTCCGCAAAGCAAAAACTACAAGGAAGCGGCCGCTCGGACTCGTGAACAGCGGCAATAATCCGGGCGATCAGCAGAATCATTCGCCGGTCGGGTACACCAGGTTCCGCCACGAGAGGAATTTTGGACCTGCCACGAATTGTGGCATAAACGGTGTCGGCCCGCTCTAGTGCCGTTTCCAGTGAGAGAGTTTCGCGTGGCTAGGAACAGAAGAACAGGTGAGCAGGAGACCGCAGGAGAGCCGCATGCGAGCAGCCGAAGCGGTTCTGCCTCGATTCCCCTCTGGGGTTCTCCTGCTCTCCTGCTCTGTGCCGCTTCCAGCCAGCCCCGATTCCATCGGGGTCGCCAGCGCGAAAGTCACTGACTGGAAGCGGCACTAGCTCGCCTGTGCCATTGCCGCGAGGTGCTCGCCGATCGACAATGCCGCCGTCGCTGCCGGAGACGGCGCGTTGAGCACGTGGATCATTCGTTCGGCTCGCTGCACTCTGAAGTCATCGAGCAGCCGGCCCGAGGCATCGACCGCCTGGGCGCGAATGCCGGCCTTTCCTCGGACGAGATCCGTCGGCGCGAGATCTGGGACGAGCCGCTGCGCCGCTTGGGCAAACGCCCGCTTGCTGATCGACCGGCGAAGCTCTGATAGACCGATCCGCCAGTGGCGCGCGGCCATCCGCCACGCGCCTCCGTAGGTCATCATCGCCAGCGCATCACGCCCTCGGAAGCTCCGGCGTCGGTATCCGTGTCGATCCCACGCGAGCACGGCGTTCGGCCCGACCTCGACTCGACCGTCGATTGTTCGCGTCAGATGTACGCCAAGAAACGGAAGCCGTGGATCAGGCACGGGGTAGATCATTGTGCGCACGAGTTCGCGACGCCGTTCAATGAGTTCGTAGTACTGGCCGCGAAAGGGAATAATTCGACAGTCCGGGCGCAGCCCACACATTCTCGCCACACGGTCCGACTGTAAACCGGCGCAATTGATCAGCAGCTTGCACTCGAGGTCGCCCTGCGTCGTCTGGATGACGACTCGATCCGACCGTCGATGTACGCCAACGACTTTGGACCCGACGAGCACTTCGCCGCCTTGTTCTTGAACAACCTTGCCGAGCGCTTGGGTGACCCTCGCAAAGTCGACCACGCCTGCATCGGGGACGAACAGCGCGGCGATTCCGCGGCAACGCGGTTCATGCTCGCGTAATGACTTGCCGGACAGTTGCCGAAGCCCTTGCAGTCCGTTCGATTGTCCGCGCGTCGCCAGCTCATCCAATCGCGCCAGCTCGCGCTGATGCGTGGCGACGATCAGCTTGCCGCATCGCCGAACCGGTACGCCTCGTTCTTCGCAGAAACGATACATCGCCGATCGCCCTTCGACGCAGAGGCGCGCCTTGAGCGATCCCGCACGGTAATACAGCCCCGAGTGAATTACTCCGCTGTTGTGACCGCTCTGGTGGGCCGCGAGCCGATCCTCGGCCTCCAGCACCACCAAAGACTTCCCACGGCGCTCCAACAAGGCCTTGGCGGTCGCCAACCCCACGATGCCGCCGCCGATGATCGCTGTGTCGTAGCCTTTCATGGTTCAAGTTCCGGTTTCTTTCTACTCGCACCAGGGCGACTTGTGGGCGTTTCCGACCGCCTTTTCCACGAATTCTCCGCCGGCGCGTGAGACTCGACCTCACGCCTGGCCGGCAGTTCGCACAGCGGACGGTCTCGTACGCGGATTGATCGGGTCTGGTCCGCACAGCGGACCCTACGCCCACGCACAGCCTGATTGATCGAAAACAAGCCTCGCTGGAACATTCGCTGCCTGATGATCGTTATCATGCGCAAATTCATCTGAACTCTCCTTGCATTTGGAGTCTGCGCATGAGAAACAAAATCACGGGCGTTGTAGCGTCGTTGGTCATTCTCGCCATCAGTTGGCCGGTAGTCGCCGACCCCGGGAAACCCGTCGCCGTCCGCTGGTGGGGACAGGCGTTCGTCACGATCGAGACCTATTGGAACCTGACCGTCGCCATCGATCCGTACGCCACGCGCATCGGCTACGACGATCCGGGCGTTACTGCCGACGTCGTGCTCGTCACCCACGATCACGCTGATCATAACAACGTCAGTTTGCTCGGGACCGACGCAAAGTCAGTGCTCGGCCTGGACGAGGCTGGCGATGTCGTTTCGATTGATATGGTGCTCGATCGGCTGCCCAATCAAGATGAGCCGACGGTGACTGTGTTCTCGCTAAGCGCTCAGTACACGGATCACGCGGTGCGCTTCCGTACGATCGCGTCGTTCCATGACGACCAATCCGGGAACCGCCGCGGCAAGAACGCAATGTTCCTCGTCGTGGCCGATGGAGTGCGCATCCTCCATTGCGGTGATCTGGGTCAAACGAAACTTACCGAAGATCAGCTTCGGCAGATCGGGAATGTGGATGTACTGCTGATTCCGGTAGGGGGTGTGTACACGATCGGCGGGAAGCAAGCGGTCGGGATCATTGAGCAACTCAGCCCCCGCTACGTCGTTCCGATTCACTACAAGACGCCGCAACTTTCGATCGTCCTTCGCACGAATGAAGAGTTCCTCGAGGCGCTGCCGGCGAAGTACGAGCGCGTGACGCCGCCGGGCAACACGTTCGCCGCCGCGCAAGGCCGAGGCGCGTCGCAGGAGAGCCCGCAGGTCGTCACGTTGCACACGCGCCCATGGACGATACCTGCGGAACTGGCTGAACTGTACGAGCGTAAGGACGCGGTGTGCCGTACATCTCAGGCGGTCTTTGCCAAACTTAGCGTGAACCAGATGAACCATCGACCATCCAACGGCACGCACACGCCGCGCTGGAACGCAGAACATATGATGGGCCGTGAACTTGGGTTCTTCTCGCGGGTATTCTCCGGCGTTGATTCCGCTATCCCGCATATCAATCTGAACCCGGAACAGCAGCCGCCGGACTACGTCGCGGCCCATCCGGATTGGGACGGTAACGAAGAGGCTCGGCAAATGCAGCGCGTCATGTCCTTCACCCGCCGCTTCGCCTACCTCTTCGATGGGTTTGGTCTAGAAGCGAAACCGCCCGGCAGTTGGTGGACTGTCCGCGATCTGTTGGAACAGATGCAGCGCCATTACGATGAGCATACAGCTCATGTGAAGGAGAAATTCGAGCTGCCGGACTGGCCGGATGACTAACGCGGTCGGCGAGCGTTCACGGCGCTTGCGGTACGATCGCCTCACCGAACTTCGTCCCAAGCTGCTTCATATAGGTCTCCATCGTTGCGGTGTAGCCGAAGACGAATCGAGCGAACACGCGAAAGATCGGGTTGTAGATTTCGCCGTTCTCGGTGATCGTCAGCTCGCACCCGCTAGCGGTGGGGGTGATCTCGTAGGTCCAGGTTCCGCCGAACGATTTGTTGTCCACGATCTGACTGACCATACGGTGGGGCGGATCGCTCGTCATGATCATCATCGTCAGCGGTCCCGTTCGCCTGCTCGTCTCGCGCCAAACTGCGTTGCCGTCACGGTCCGGCAAACGCTCGATCTTGGTGAGACTCGTCCGCCACGACGTTTGCCCCTGGAGGTCGGTGATGGCGTCCCATACCGTCTCCGGCGTCTGATTGAAGCGCGCTTTGCGCGAGGCGACGTGCGCCTTCGGGATGAGCATGCCAACAAGCCCAATGAGAAGAATCAGCCCGACGATGACGCCAAGAGCGATCAGAACCCATTTCATTGCGATCTCCTTTAGGCGCTATGTGACGGCCGCGCAGGGTGCGCCGCCGCCTCAAGCTCCGCATCCCCCATCACAGGCGGATGAACTGTTGGCTCATAACATCAAACAAACCCTGATCGGTGATCTTCAGCGCCGGGATCACGGGAAGCGCAAGGAACGAGAGTGTGCCGAAGGGGCAGGCGAGTTTGCTCCCGAACTCGGCGGCTGCGCGGCGAGCGGACGCAAGTTGATCACAGACGACGTTTGCCGGTTCGGTTGAAAGCAGTCCGGCCACCGGCAACGGAACTTTCCCGACGATCGCCCCCTCGCACGCGACGACGAAGCCACCGGCCATCTCTTCTAGCGCGCGGGTGCAGATGAGCATGTCATGCGGATTCGTTCCGGCGATAATGAGGTTGTGCGAGTCGTGCGCAACCGAGGAGCCAATTGCGCCGTGACTATGGAAGCCAAAACCTTCGACCAGGCCGAGTCCGATTGAGCCGGTCGCATGGTGCCGTTCGATATTGGCGAGCATCACCACATCGACGCTCTGATCAAAACTCCACTGTCCATCTTCACGTCGAACTTGTCGCTTCAGGTGGCGGGTGACGATCTGATCCGGGATGATCCCGATGACGGGGGCTTCGTCGCTCTTCATTCTCAGGACGAAGGCTGATTCATCGAGCGGGGCGAGATGAACGGTATTCTCCTGGGGGATTTCAGGTGAAACTGAAGCCGCAAGATATTGGCCGTTCTGTGCGGCCACTTCGCCGTTGTGAATCACTATTGAAGGCTCAAATGACGCCAGATCGTTCATGACGACGAGGTCCGCGCGATAGCTCGGCGCGACGGCGCCGCGATCCGTGAAGCCATAATGCCTGGCCGGGATCAGCGTGGCATGACGAATCGCCCGGGCTGGATCGACACCTGCCGCGACGACTCGGCGAAGTAACGCATCAAGATGCCCCTTGGCGATCAATTCATCCGGATGAACATCATCGGTGCACAAGCACCAGTCGCCCAGGCGATCCTCCACAAGAAGCGGCAGCAACGTATCGAGATTACGAGCGATCGAGCCTTCTCGCACTTGCACAAGCATGCCCAGCGCAGCCTTTGCCAACGCCTCTTGAATTTCGGTCGATTCGTGATCAGAACGAATACCTGCCGCGGCATAAGCGACAAGATCCTGGCCCATAAGACCCGGTGCATGTCCGTCGACAACCCGGGTTCTTGAGGCAGCCGCTCCAATCTTGTTCAGCACATCCTCATCTCCTGCAATGACGCCCGGAAAGTTCATCATTTCCGCAAGCCCCAGGACTTTGGGGTTTCGCAGCAGTTCGTCGATGGCGCTCGCATCCAACACCGCACCGGCATGTTCCCAATTCATCGCCGGCACACAGGACGGGGCCATATAAAAGATATCCAGCGGAAGTCCTTCGCTTGCGCGGATCAACATCTGAACCCCGGGCACACCCATCACGTTTGCGATCTCGTGGGGATCGGCGATCAACATGGCCGTCCCGTGCGGCACGATGATGCGCGCCAACTCAGCCGGCGTGAGAAGTGTGCTCTCAACATGCATGTGGGCGTCGATCAGACCGGGCACGATGAACTTGCCCGAGACGTCGATGATCCGATGCGCCCGCCAGTCGTACGGCCCAACGCCGGCAATCACGCCGTCGGCGATTACGACATTGGCCGGCTCGATCGCTTGTGTGAAGACGTTGACCACCTGTCCGCCGACCAGGGCCAGATCGCCGGGCTCCAATCCGCGGGCGACACGGATGCGTCGCTGGAGCGTTCGCACACGATCGGGGCCGGTGGGTTGGTCGGCAGATTGTGATTGTCTGCACGTGCTCGACACGACGTTCTCTCGCTCCTTTGGGTTCCGGAGGTCAGACATCCGCAGCGTAGTCGATGCCTCAAGCACCGACAAAGAACCAGGAACGGGAGAGTCCTAAGGCAGGGATACGTCAAGGGTGGCCCCGGGCGAAATGGCGAACAATGTTGCACACCTACTAAACGTATCTTCCGTGAATACAAGCATTTAGATTCGCCTTCAGGTTGGCATCCATCCCGCTCCCTCTTCTTGAAGCCGCTTTTTGTGAGCCCCAGAGCCGGTGCGTGCGAACGTGCCGACCGATCGTGCCGATAGTCGTGCAGGAGTCACACCATGAACACAACGCATCTGCTTACCATTGCGGTCCTTGGAGCGGGCGTCGGTCTGAGTACGCCGCCGGCGTCGGCACAAGTCAAGGTCGGGCTGATCTCACGCGACGTCTTCTTCGGCAACCCCGAAGTGACTCCCGGCGGAAAGGCCCTGAAATTCTATAGCTCCGTGCGCATCGACCTGCGCAAGATAGAGTCCATCAAGCAAGGAACCGAGGTCGTCGGGAACCGGGTGAGAGCGCGCATAGTGAAAAACAAGGTCGCGCCGCCGTTCCGCGTCGCCGAGTTCGACATCATGTTCAACGAGGGCATCAGCAGGGAAGGCGACGTTATAGACATCGGCGTCGAAA
>JADFGE010000235.1 GCA_022567855.1 Planctomycetota bacterium
CAACCATTATGCGGGATAGGAGTAACGTCACGAATCATTGTCACTTCCAATCCGGCGGCGGACAACGAGCGAATAGCGGACTCTCGTCCACTGCCAGCGCCGGACACCCAGGCTTCAACTTTTCTCAAACCAAGATTCAGCGCTTCTTTGGCGGCGCTACTGGCGGCCAATTGGGCGGCGAATGGAGTGGATTTACGCGAACCCTTCATCCCCATTTTACCTGCGGAACCCCATGAAATGGTGTTTCCCTTCAAATCAGCCAGAGTTACAATAGTATTGTTAAAACTAGCATGAATATGCGCTATTCCGTTCGCTTCAACGCGGCGTGACTTCTTACTTCTTGGTTTTTTCTGATCTGCCATTTATTTGCTTACCTGACCTGTCTCTGCAATGGATTGATTCGCTATTTGCGTTGTGGCGGTTTTTTCTTACCCGCTATTCTCTTGCCCGGCCCCTTGCGGGTGCGGGCGTTGGTCTTGGTGCGCTGCCCTCGGACCGGCAGACCGCGCCGGTGGCGCAGGCCGCGGTAGTTCCCGAGATCCATCAGGCGCTTGATGTTGAGATTGACTTCCCCCCGCAACTCTCCTTCGATTTTGTATTCGTTCTCGATCACCTCGCGGATCGCGGTAATCTGGTGCTCGTCCACGTTGTCCATGCGGAGACTCTCGTCCACACCCGCTTTGGACAAAATCTTGGCGGATGTGGTGCGCCGCAAATGTCGTCGGCGGCTCCATCGCCACGAGCGCCAATACCTGCAGCAAATGCGATTGGATCATGTCGCGAATCGCCCCGACGCCATCGTAGTAGGCGGCGCGACGCCCGACGCCCAGCGTTTCCGCCGCGGTGATCTGAACGTGATCGATGTAGCGATGATTCCACAGCGGCTCGAAGATCGTGTTCGCAAAACGAAAGACGAG
This sequence comes from Planctomycetota bacterium, assembly GCA_022567855.1. Classification (GTDB taxonomy): domain Bacteria; phylum Planctomycetota; class Phycisphaerae; order Phycisphaerales; family SM1A02; genus JADFNO01. Next base: position 918 of record JADFGE010000235.1, read on the forward strand.
CAGACTCTGCACGATCTCCTTGCCCAGGTAGTGGTCGATTCGGTAGATCGCGTCCTCCTCGAACACGCGGCCCAGCGCGAGATTCAGCCTCGAAGCCGACTCAACATCGTGGCCGAACGGCTTCTCGATGACGATTCGCTGCCACGGAACGTGGTTACGATCGATGCTGCACCATTTGCGGCCCTCCGTCACCAAGCCCGATTCGCCGATGCATTCGACGATCGGCTCGTACAGATTTGGCGCGACTGAAAGATAAAAGAGAATGTTGCCGCCGGACTGTGCTCCATTGGAGAGTGAAGTAATGCGCTCGGTCAAGCCGGGATAAATATCCGCGTCGGCGGCGCTTCCCGAAAGGTAATGCAATCGTGTAGCGAATCGCGCCCAGGTCGATTCGTCGAAGCGGGCTGCATGCTCCTTGACCCACGGCCGGAGTCTCTCACGCCACGCCTCATCGGTCATTACGGTGCGGCTGACACCCAGCACGCGCGTTTGAACAGGCAGGGCATCACATGCAGCCATCTCATACAGCGCAGGGATCAACTTGCGGGCGACCAAATCACCGGACGCGCCGAAAATGACGATCACACACGGGTCGGGCGAGCCAGGCATGGTGAGCATGATGACGGTCGGGGCTGGTGTGTCAATGCGCCGGTGTCCGGCCACCGATACGTCACCTTAGCCTGCGACGGTTGGGAAGCGTGCCAGCCTACGGCCGGGGATGATATTTCTTCACAACTTGGCGCAAGTGTGATCGATCGACGTGCGTATAAATCTGCGTCGACGCGATGTCTGCGTGGCCGAGCAGTTCCTGCACGGTGCGCAGATCGGCCCCTCCTATTAGCATATGGGTTGCAAAGCTGTGGCGTAGCTGATGCGGATGAACATCGCGTAAACCCGCCAACTGTGCATTGCGACGAACGATCTGCCATACCGCCACGCGCTCCAATGGCCGACCGGTATGGGAAAGCATGAGCCGATCCTTATGGCGGCGATCGTCAAATCGAGCAAGCTGCGGTCGCAATTGTTCTAAATATGTATCGGTGGCGTCCTGCGCTGGCTTGCCCACCGGGACCATGCGCTGCTTGGACCCCTTGCCGGTGACGATCAACACGCCAAGCGTGGGGTTGTATTCGTTGCATTTCAGATCGGCGACTTCCGAGGCGCGCAGGCCGGCGGCGTACATCAATTCAAGCAGCGCCTTATCGCGCAGCCAAAGACGACCATGCTCCGGCGCGGGCGCGGCGAGCAGCTTCTTGATGTTCTTGGGCGACAACACGCCGGGGAGGCGCTTCCACCGCGTGGGCGTTTCCAGGAGGCGGGCGGGATTGTCCTTCGTCAGGCCGTTGGCGAAAAGGAACCGGAAGAACACGCGGATCGTGGCCAGGTGCCGGGCGATCGACGTCGGCTGTAACCGGCGTTTCCGGTGCAAGCCGCGCAAGTGCTCAGCAAGATCGTCAGGTTTTATCTGCTGCGGTGATTCGATGCGTCGAGCGCGAAGATCGCGGCGCAGATCGTCGAGGTCCCGGCCGTACGCCTCCAGCGTCGCCGACGCCAATCCCGCCTCGACGCGCAGGTACGTCAGAAACTCACGTACCGGTTCGTCGAAGGGGCAGGGCTGTTCCATTGGTGGTCAGCATCACGAGCGGCGACGAGTCCACCGGCGCCGCAAGCTCGCGATTGATCCGGTGATACGTCAGGCAGCTGCGGTAGGCGCCGAAGCACACGCTAAACGCCTGCTCCAGCCTCCCCAGACAGAGTCGGCTCGCACAGCGTGGATCGTCGCGATCGATATGCGGACAAGCGTCCATGCTTCTCGCGGTTCAGCGTGTCGGCCGTGACACGGTCCGGTTGGGGGTTATCGACCGCCCGCTCGACCTAGCGCCAGAAATCGCCTCCGTGACCCAAACTCGGCTGTCGCTGCACCTTGCGCCTCGATCGGCAACGTTTGCGCCTCGACAGTTCGGGGCCGAATTCTATCGACCACATCAGGCGGGGATTTGAGGCCCTTGCCTCGGCATCGCACGAAGGCACGCGGATTGCCACAGCTGGATCGTCCAGCCAGGCGGCAAGGAGGCCCCGGTGCGGGAACACATGCGAAGCATCATCGATCAGGCGCGCCGATCCGAGGAGCGGATCAGCGCCGACAACAAAGCAGACCTTTCCCAAGACCTGGCCGGCCAGGTCATTCGTTGGGCGCGCATCGCTGCATCGTCTCACATGGTGCTCTCAGCGAGGATGAACATACAGGCGGACACTCGTTCACCACACGTATTCGAGAAGAGTCAGGAGCCCTTGCCATGAACTACGGGATGTATCTCGCGGCGACCGGCGTGCTTACCAGCATGTACCGCCAGGACGTGCTCGCCAACAACCTGGCCAACGTGAACACCGTCGGCTTCAAGCCCGATGTGGTCTACACACGCCTGCGCCTGCCCGAACGGTTGGAGTCGGGCGGCGCCAGTCCCCAGCAGCTCTTGGAGCGTCTCGGCGGTGGGCATCTCCTCAGCCCGACCCGACTGGACCTCACCCAAGGCAGCCTCACTGACACCGGCAACGACCTCGATCTGGCCATCGAAGGCGAAGGGTTTTTCGTCGTCCGCTCCACCAGCCCCGGCAATGAACAGCTTCGATTGACGCGCGATGGACGATTCACCCTCAACCCCGCCGGCGAATTGGTCATGGCGGGCACCGGCATGAGCCTGCTCGACATCGAGAACCAGCCGATCCGCCTCGATCGAACTGCGACCGTGCACGTGAGATCCAACGGCGAACTCGTCCAGAACGGCAAGGTTCGCGCGACGTTGCGTATCGCCACCGCCACCGATCAAAGCCAGCTTTCCAAACTCGGGAACAACCTATTGACCGTCAACTCGAATGACCCCCAAGCTCTTCGTCCGGCGGACGGGCGTCTCCTCCAACGGCACCTCGAATCCAGCGCGGTGAACCCCGTGATGATGCTCAACGCGATGATCTCCGCGTCCAAGGCCGCCTCGGCCAACCTGAAGATGATGCAGTACCACGATCACCTCATCGGCCAGGCCGTCAACACCCTCGGACGGGTCGCATGATGAAGACGAACATCAACGGCATCATGGTAATCGTGGATCAGGGGAACAGACCCGTTCCGACCGTTCAACCGCCGGGCCTATCCCAGCGGGATTCGCAGAAATCCGGTCGTTTCGCCGCAAGCCCAAGGCGAGCGATTCCTAACAGGAGATCGACATGGCCATCCTAGCCCTTCATTCCGGAGCGACGGGGCTCAGCGCCCAGAACACGGCCCTGGACGTCATCGCGAACAACCTGGCCAACGCCAACACCGATGGGTTCAAGGCGAGCCGCACTATTTTCCAAGACCTGCTCTACATCCAACGCGCTCAACCCGGCGCTGAAAACGCCCGCGGCGATCAGCGCCCGATCGGGCTGTCCATCGGCTTGGGCGTGAAGGTCGCCGGTACACAACTGGACTTCCGCACCGGCGCCGCCAACGCCACCGGGCGCGAACTCGACATCATGATCGACGGGCGCGGCTTCTTCCAGGTTCAGATCGACGACGACATCGCCGGCGGCTTCGGCTACACGCGGGCCGGCATTTTCTCCCTCAACTCCAACAACCAGCTTGTGTTGGTCACCGACCAGGGGCGTCTCCTTGAGCCAACCATCGATATACCTCCGGAGGCGACGCAGATCTCAATCAGCGCGGACGGCATCGTTTCAGCTCAAGTTACCGGGCAAATCGAACCGGAGCAGCTCGGGCAGATTGAGATCGCCATGTTCGTCAATCCGGCCGGCCTACAGCAGATCGGCGAAAACCTCTTCATCAGCCGCAACCCGATTGACAAGGCCTATGTTTAGGGCAGCTTCCGCCGACAATGACGCACCGGATAACAGCAGATCAACGGCTTTAGTTCTCCCGACCAGATTGGGCAAGCGCTTCGTACCACCCCAGCTAGGGACCAACCCCAAATTGATTTCAGGCTGTCCGAATTTCGCCGAGTAACCTGCGACCCTAAAATCACAGGCCATGGCCAACTCACATCCTCCTCCCATCGCCGGTCCTTTAATCGCCGCTATGATGGGCTTAGGTGAGTCCTCAATGCGGTTAAAGGTCTCTTGTCCCATTTGCAAGAACTCCTTCAGTTGCTCGAGGCCCAATTTTTCTAATTCGCGGAGGTCTGCCCCGGCGCTAAATATCCCTTCTATGTTGCTGTCGATGATAATCGCCTGGGCATCGGCTCGGGTCTCACACAAATCGAGTCCTTCCTGAATGAGTCGTAATAGATCATGATTTAATGCATTGACCGGTCGCCTT
>JADFGE010000012.1 GCA_022567855.1 Planctomycetota bacterium
GCTCGGTCGGTCGTTCGTCCGACGACACGACAACGGTCGAGTCGAGCGGATCGTTGGATGCTCCCGGTTCACATGTGACGGAGCGATCCGATGGGGCAAGAAGCTTTCGTGCATCAGGATCACGCATAACCCCGCCCCGTGGGCGCGGCCGCCGCCTGAAGAATCTCACCATGATCTCTCGCCAATTAGCGGTGTTGGTTCGTACGGGAACACCGTTGGCACAGTCGCTGGATGCAATCCGACGTCAAGTCGCACCGGGTCCTTGGCGCGATGTGCTCGACGATTTGAGCCGGCAGGTCGAGGGTGGCACCTCGCTGTCGGACGCGATGAGGCAACACCCCTTGTGCTTCGATACGGTTTGCCAGAGCCTCATGGCCGCCGGCGAAGCGGCGGGAAAGCTTGACTCAATGCTCAATCGGTTGGCAGATCTTACGCGCCAGCAATTGCGGATTCGCCGGTCGATCATGGGGGCGCTGATCTACCCGTGTCTTTTGGCGACAGTTGGAGTCGTCGTGGTGACGGTGATGATCGTTTTTGTACTTCCCCGCTTCGCGGGGCTCTTCGAGACGCTGGACGCCCCACTCCCGCCGACGACGCAGATGCTCCTGACGATAAGCGGTGTGCTCCGATCGAAATGGTGGATGTTGCTGATTCTGGCGGCGATCACGGCCGCGGCGGGCAAGTATTGGCTGTCCACGCCGATCGGCCGCCGCACGTTGGACACCTGGCTGGTCCGGCTTCCCTACCTCGGCCACTTTGTCCGCAGCTTGATCACCGCTCGGATCGCGACACTCCTCGGCGTACTCCTGAGCAGCCAGGTGCAACTACTCGAAGCGCTGCGGCTGACTCGCCGAGCGACCGTCAACACACGGTACGCCGATCTTATGCGATGCGCTGAGGAAGGCGTAGCGAACGGTAGCCCGCTTAGTGCGTCGTTTGAAGGGACTTATCTGATCAATCCGTCCATGACTGAAGCAATCCGCCACGGCGAACAGAGCGGCCAGCTCGCAGTCGTGTTGACGGATATGGCCGAGTTCATGGACGAGGAGAACGAGGTCGTCGTTCGCACGCTCGCCAGCATCGTCGAGCCGATCATTCTCATTATCCTTGGCGTCGTCGTCGCCTTCCTTGCTCTGAGTATGTTCGTGCCGTTGTTTGACCTGACGTCACTTACTCAAGGAGGAGCGTAAAGGGGTGTTCAGGACACGGCGATCATCAATCGGCATTGACGCCGACGGTCGGAACGTCAACGCAGTGCAACTGACGCAGTCGCGGAATCATCTGCGCGTCGAGGCCGCAATATCCATTCCTCGCGCCGACAGCACGATTCCCCTGGACGAAGACGAGCTCTGTCGCGTCACCGATATTCTGTACCGGCAGGGATTTCGCGGCCGCGATGTCGTACTTGCCCTACCGAATGAAGCAGTGATGAGCAGCATCCTCAAGGTTTCATCAAACGGCGCCCAGGCCGAGCGATCACAAGCGGCCAGGAACCAACTCGCCAAGGCACATCACTGTGATCCCCAAGCCCTCGAGATCGCCTCGTGGGACGTGCGGGCACATGGTGGCGCAACGGCGGTCGAGCATGTGATGGCCGTGGCGTGCCGGTCGGAGCTGGCGAATGCGGCAATCGATATCTTCGAAGGCGCTGGATTGACGGTGCGAGCGATTGATGTTCGGCTCTGCGCGCTGACGCGTGCGTGCGGCCGGCTCTCTCCGGGGTCGGACGGTCTGACCGCTCTGCTGAACGTCGGATGGGGTTTTGCAGAACTCGCCTTGGTCCGCGGAGGCGTACTTGTTTTCGAGCGCACCCTGGTCGATTCAAGCCTAAGCCAATTGCATGCGTCATTGAGAACCACGTACGACATCGATGCCCAGATCACGGACCGCCTCATCGCAGAGGTTGGGTGTGAAACCGTTGCTGCAAATGGGGATGCACGATCAGATCTGGCCAGCGCTGTGCACAACCAGATCGTGAGATACGTCGACCGGCTCGTCACCGAATTGAAGGCCTCCATTTCTTTCGCAACGCGGGAATATGCGCAGGGACGTGTTGAGCGCATCTTTTTGATGGGCGAGGGCGCCGCTCTTGCCGGCCTCGTGCCACGGATCGCCGCAGAACTTAGCATAGAAGCGCGCTCGGTCGCACCGGCAGACATCGCCGACGTCACGGCTGCCATTTCTAAGCATGGCGTCTCACCACTGCTGACGGCCGCCGTCGGCCTTGCCAGCCATCCGGATGGATAATGTCGGTAATCAGTGTAAATCTCGTACCTTCAGCTCGCCGCGAAGCGCAAGTCCGCAGCGCTCGCATCCGCTTTTGGTTCCTGACATGCGCTGTCTACGGCTTCGGCTGGCTTGGGGTGTTGGTGCTTGTCGGAGCGACGGCGCTGAACGATGATACGGGCCTACGCGACGAACTTCGTCAGGTCAACGGCCTTGTCGCGGAGTCCGAGTCTGAACTCGTCGCGTTACGAAGCGAACTCGCCCGATCACGGGCCGAGCTGACAACATCGCGGATCATAGGAAAGCAGCCGGACTGGAGCGCCTTACTTGCGCTGTTGTCAACAACCCTTGGTGATCGAATCGTTCTGCGCAACTGTAAGCTTACGACACTTCACAAGTCGCCGAGTGCGCGCGAGTCGGTGTCGAGAGTCGCGCGGGGATCGACGACCATCCAGCTTCAGCTCGGCGGGTTCGGGCTGGCGCAACAGGCCGTATCAGAGTTCGTATTGCGGCTTGAAGAGACATCGCTGTTTCGCCAAGTCAAGCTGCTCGACACGAGGCGTGAACCGTTCTTGGATGGCGACGCCATCGCGTTTCACGTTGAATGTCTACTCGAAACCGAGGAGGGACTGCAACCATGACTACGCGATCCCCATTCAGACCCCAGCGCTGGCATGTGGAGATCATGGGAGTAGGACTCTTCGGACTTCTCTCTCTTGCGGCGTTCTTTATCGTAGTCCGGCCGATCTCTCACGCAGCCATCGCTCGCGATGCGGCCCAATCTGAACTCGCGGACCAACGCACGCTCGCGGCGCAAATCGAGGACGTACGTAAACAGCTCAAGCAAGAGGTCGGACTTGTCCAACAGGCGCGGGAGGCGAGTTGGGTACACTTGGAGCCGGTGAAGCTCCTGAACGCGCGCATGGCGCAGATTATCGATTTGGCCTCAACAAACAATCTCGTCATTGATGGATCGTCGTCAAAGGAAGCAGAAGCCGATGAGCAGTTTCAGACGATCGGTATCAACGTTTCAGGGACGGGAAGTTATTCCGATTGCGCTGCGTTTCTTCACGAGCTCCACGAGCGCCTTCACGACGTGCGCGTCACAGCGTTTGAGCTGTCCGATAATCGGAGTTCGCCGGCGCAGTTTCAGTTCGATCTTGTGTGGTATGCGGCTCCGATAGCCGTGCCGGACTCAAAATAGTCGAAAAATCACTTGCCGAGGGCCGCGATGAATCGTCTGTTTCTGTGGCGATGCCTATCACTACAAAACACAAGGTCTATGGATGTGTGGTGGTGGCGGGTCTATCGGCGTTTGCGGCCGATAAGACGATCTTCGCCCCCAGCGATGCTGCAGCGCAGGATTTATCCGTCAGCGAATACGCGATGACGACCTCGACCTCCGTATTGGACGCAGCCCGGCGTGATCTCGCGGCGATGGCGGACTTGCCAGTCGAGGGCAGCGACATCGCGGATCGCCTTTCGGCCGTGGCTGAGGCCCGCTCGTTGGACCTCACTGATGTACGCGACGCGTTCAAGCTATCCCCGAGTTGGTTCGGCGATGACGATGGCACAGTTGTTCAGCAGCCGGACGTGGGCGGCACTGCGGCCGCGAGGTTCGTCCGGTCGCACCGTCTCATGGCCGTCATGGCCGGGGGGCCCAATGGGTCGGCGATCGTCGACGACAAGTGCCTGTTTATCGGGCAACAGATCGACGGCTTCCGGCTCATTTCGGTTGGCGATCGCAACGCTGTCCTGGAGTCGAATGGGGTCCGAGTCGAGCTTCAGTTGTCTCAGGAATGGCGAAAAAGTTCGACGGACTAAATCGAGTGGTTTTTATCGGCTCGTGACACCGGCTGAGCAGGTGTCAAGCATCGGCGCCATGACACCACCTCAACTCAACTAACACTCAAGAGCCGACGATAATAAATCGGAGATCGCGCAGATGCCTGGACTGCCGTTCCCCTCAAATAAGATGGAGATCGGAAAATGAATCTTTCTCGAAAACGTGCCAATCGAGCATTCAGTCTCATCGAGCTCATCATTGTCGTGGTGATCATCGGGATCATCGCCGCGATCGCGATTCCTCGAATGAGCCGTGGCGCCGCAGGCGCCGCAGATTCGTCGCTGCAAGGCAGCCTGGCGGTGATGAGAAGCGGCCTGGATATCTATGCGGCCGAACACACTGGGGCGTTTCCGGCGCTTCTCACTTTCGTCGCCCAAATGACGTCGTATACGGATGTCAATGGGGCCACGAACGCCACTAAAACCCCCGTGTTCATCTATGGTCCGTACCTCCGGAAGGTTGTGCCGCTTCCAGTCGGAACGGAAAAGGGTAGCACCGGCATTACAGACACCGCGGGCACGGCTGCTATGGGTTGGGTCTACAACGATGCGCTCGGCACGATCATTGCCAACACGACCGTGGAAGCCGACGACGCCGGGAAGCTCTACAACACCTACTGATCCACGTGATCGAACGGCGGGGCGCTCTGGTCAGCGCCGGCTGGTGATGGCGCGATACTCCAAGCCCCGGTCCAATGTGTGGCAAGGGGCTATTGAATGTTGACTGAGCGTCATACCGGATTCACGCTTATTGATCTGATAATGGCGATAGCCGTTATCGCCATCGTCGCCGCAATCGCCACGCCCAGGTACGCCAACGCCCTCACGCGCTACCGAGCCGAGGCGGCGGCACGACGAGTCGTCGCCGATATCGGGCTTACTCAACAAACTGCTAAAACGACAAGCTCCAGCCGAACCATCATTTTCGATACGACCAATCACGCCTATTCCATTGCCGACGTTCGCGCACTCAATGGACTGAGCATGACGTATGCCGTGACGCTACGGGAGCCGCCGTACCTGGCCAAAATCGCTTCTGTGGATCTGGGCGGCGATGCGCAGCTCACCTTTGACGGCTTTGGTGTTCCCGACTCCGGCGGATCCGTCGTCGTCCAAGCGGGCGACTACCAATACACCGTTGTCGTTGATCCGGAGACGGGAGCAGCTGAGGTCCAATGAGATTGAACCGTCACCGTTGTGGCTTTTCGCTTGTCGAGCTGGTGACCAGTCTCGCGATCATATCGATCCTCATGGTGGCCATGGGCTCTGCGGTCGTGATTGCGGCCCGGGGATTGCCTGATCCGAACAGCCCATTTGCTAAGAAGTTGGACGCTGCCCAAGCGGCTGGTCAACTTGCCGATGAAGTGGCCTATGCCACGACCATCTTGAAGATGTCCCCCACGGAACTTCAGTTCATCGTCGACCGGAATGGGACACCGATCACAATCTCCTATTCGTGGACGGGCACGCCCGGCGACCCGCTCACCCGGCAGTACAACGGCGGCGCCGTCATCAACGTGCTGGAAGATGTGTACGACTTTAACCTCGACTACCATACTAAGACGGTGATCACAACCGAAACACAATCGGTGATAGAGCAAATCGATGAGTCGCTGTTCGCCAACTTCGAGGGTTGGTCGGGCATCACGCCGACGTACAACGACTTCGCAGTCGGTCCAACCAACTGGTGTGCCGAGTTCTTTAATGCCGCCGGATTACCTGCAAACACGTCAACAGTTACCATCACCCGCTGCCTGCTCAAACTAAAACAAGACCAGGGAGGAAACATCACGGTCGGCATTCACCGATCTAAGGGGGGCGGAAATCCGGTGCCGAACGCGACGCCGATTGGAACTCCGGTCACTGTTCCCGTTTCCACTTTGCCGACTTCCTACCAGTGGGTCGAATTCACTTTCTCAGACGTCTTGTTGAAGCAACTCAACAAGGAGTTTGTGATCGTCGTCAAGGGCGATATTGACAACGCCGCCCAGGTGCAATATCTCTCATCAACCTCGGCTCCAAAGGATGATCCCGTCATGTTCTGGACGACGGATTCCGGAAAAGCATGGGCTCCGAAAAAGAACATGCAAGCAGACAACGACATGTATTTCAGCGTCTGGGGAACCTACGAGACCACCACCACGGTGACTCAGGATGTGACTCGGAATTATCTGACCTCCACGGGACTGACGCTGCAGGTGGGGGCCGACACTTCGACGAAAACCCAAACAGCGGTGCAAGTTCTTAATGCACCTGACGTGAGCGGCTTATGAGTTCTGATATCGCAAGAATACCCAATGCCCGGCATCGCACCCCGGGATTCACGCTTATCGAAGCGGTGATCTCGGTCGTACTCGTGGGTGTGTTGCTCGTGGCGGCGATCAATACGCTCGGAGCGACCGCGGTTTCCAAACGCAACATCGAGCACCAGGCTCTGGGGTACCCGCTGGCTGCCGACCTGATGACGGAGATCCTCAACCAAGCCTACGAGGAGCCGGTGGACACGGTTAATTTCGGCCGCGAGTCAAGCGAAAGCGGCGGGGATCGCACGGACTGGGACGACATCGACGACTACGAGGGCTGGTCAGCCACGCCGCCCGAAGGTAAGGATGGCGCGCCGTTGGACGGCTATGACCAGTGGACACGTTCGGTCGAAATCGCATTCGTCCAAACTGCGTCGCTCAACAACGAAGTTGGCGTCAACACCGGCGTGAAACGAATCACCGTGACCGCATCCTTCAACGGCGTCCCCGCCGCTGAGCTCGTTGCAATTCGGACGCAAGCGTGGCCAAAGGCTAAGTGACACCGCAGCCGTGGACGAGAACAAGGAGCAACCGTGACCGACACCATTTTGTCAACAGATGCGCGGCGGGCCGGCCCGCGCAAACATACGCCGATACGTCCGCCTTCGGCGCGCAGCCGCGCCGGAACCCGGCGGGGGTCTGTCTATCTAATCGTGCTCAGTGTGTCGATGATCGTGTTGGTCATCGGGCTCTCAGGTCTGATGGTGTCCCGGATTGAGCAGCGCAGTGCGAGCGCCGTTTCGGACATGACTCAAGCACGCCTGCATGCCCTGGCCGCCATCGAGATGGGCATGTTTCAAATAGAGGACTACCCCTCGAGTTGGCGGGACCGCTTCGACGCAGGTATCTTGCCCACTGACATGCCCCTCGGCAACGGAACCTTGACACTCCAGGTCGTGGATCCCGTGGACGGCGATCTGACCAACAATGAGACTGATCCGGTTCTATTCACCGGCATCGGTATTGAGGGCGGCGCACGACACAAGCTGCAAGTGACGATCACCTTCACCGGCGGTGTCGCCGAGTTCCAGCCGGGGAGCTGGAAGCAAGTTGTCGATTGATGGCGATCCGAGCATTTCGGCGTCGTGCTTCATGCCGGATCGAAGCCGTTAGGCGGCCCTGGACTTCTGTGCGCGATGGCTTGCGACCAGCGCATCGTATCCGGTGAGATCCAGTGTCAGAAAGACCTCGGCAAAATTCGGGTCGAATTGTGTGCCGGTGCAATCGGCGATCTCGTTGAGCACTCGTTGGCGCGTCATGGCCGATCGATACGGTCGATCTGAACTCATCGCGTCGAACGCGTCAGGTACCGCCAGGAGCCGACCTAAGAGTGGAATGTTCTCTCCGCTGAGCCCCTCGGGGTAGCCTTTGCCGTCCAAGCGTTCATGGTGGTGCAACACACCGGGCAAGACATCCTCCAAGAGGCTGATGTCCTTGAGTATGTCGTATCCAATCCTGGGGTGACGCTTGATGAGCTCGAACTCGGCCTCGGTAAGCTTGCCGGGCTTCCCGAGCACGGCCTCAGGCACGCCGATCTTGCCTACATCGTGCACCAGCCCCGCGATCCGCACCCGCTCTACCTGTGCGTCGTCCATACCGCAAGCTCGTGCAAGCTGCGAGCCGAGTAGCGCTACCCGCTCGGAGTGACCGAAGGTGTAAGGGTCTTTGGCATCGATCGCGGCCGTAAGCGCCTTGAGCGTTCCTAAGAACAATCCTCGCTGCTCGACGTACATGGCGACGTTGTGGAGAAAGGCGCTGAGATAGTCAGCCGCGGCGTCAAGCAGTTGTGTCTCAACACTCGTCACTTCTGGATCTTGGCCGCGTTTGTCGCCCGCCAGCAAGAGCCCGATCACCTTGTCGGCACATACGATCGGCTCCACCACCACCTGGGACTTGATGTGCGCTGCCAACTCACTCTCGTTGCAATCGAGCAGCTTTGTCCACTGATGCGTGTCGAGCTCGCCAATAAGCTGTGCGGCGAGTGCTCCAAACTCATTCTGATCGACCGAAAGGTCGCCTGAGCAAACGAGTGCATCGACGATTTCCGGCACCGGCCCATCAGAGGCCAACTTCACCGCAACCCACTCGAAGTCCAGTGTGTCGCGCAGGAGTGCGCACGTCATCCTGATAAACTCGACGGGATCAGCGAGACAATTCATCGATCGTCCGAGCCGGTACAGGAGGCTGATCTGCTCGAACGCGTGGGCAAGTTGTCCGCTGAAGTCGCGCAGCGCAAGGCGGTTTGCGGCCGCTTCATCAAGATCTGCGTGCATCCATCGCAACATTGGGATGAGATATTCAAGATCAGATCGGCAATAGCGAGCGCACGGCGCCAGGGCGACTTTCGTTTCTTCGGGATCGAGCTGCGACGAAGCGCAGATGGCTTGGAATTGCTCGGTGTCGAAGAGCGCCTCGCCCAGAGCCATGATCATTGTCACGCCCGCCTCCGGCTGCGAAGGCTCCGTGACGACCGGCACAAGCCAACACCCGGGAATGAGATCAATCGGAGGCGCATCGTCGCCGGCCCTCGACGCCGTGACCGCGCTGCGGATTAGATCTCCCAGGAGCCCAGATCGCAGCCAAGGATCAGCCGGCCCAAAGCCCTCGGGCGACTGGAGAATGGCGCCGCGCGCGTCGAGACCCCACACCGGCAAACCCAGTTCGGCGCAGCGATCGGAAAGCAGTTGCGTTGCCGCTAGCGCATTGTCCGGAGTTGCGCTATCCATCACGCAGCACTCAAATCCGCGTCATCAACCGGATTGCTCTCGTCTGATGGGAGCTGCAACAGCTCCTTGATCTGCACGATCAAGTGGCGCGGACTGAATGGCTTGTCGAGAAAGCATTTGATATTCGTCCGCTCGAGCTCGGCTGGCGGTACTTTGTGACCACGGGCCGTCAGCATTACCACGGGAATCCCTTCCGTCTCGGGATCGGCGGCTAGTTGCTGACAAAACTCCAGGCCGTCCATCACCGGCATCTGGTAATCGCTCACGACCAGGTCGGGTCGATGCTCGCAGGCCAGCGTGTAGCCGTCCTGGCCATTGCTGGCACTGATGACTGAGAAGCCGGCCTGGCGGAGCTTGAGATCCAGCATATACCTGATTGGTGGCTCGTCATCCACAACGAGAATCGTCTTGCCGTTCATAATGGCTCTCGCGTTACGGGACGCATCCCTCGGTACACAGAAGCGCGATAACAGACCGGTCACCCCAAGTCCTTATCGACGCTTCCAGCACGACGATTTACGCTGGAAGCCGGCGCCGACCAGGCATCGGGCTGCTCTGTGCAGGCGGCTCGGCTGTCGCTGCGCGAACCCATCGCACTTGCGAGCACGCTCGATCGAAGAGAAACCGAGCAAGCGAATTATCGGACTGTTCGTTTGATGTGACCGACGGATCCCAAACGGACTCGTGCTGTGTTTCAATTTTCAACCGAGCATTCACGCGGTCATCTAGGTGTAGAACTTCAGCATGCCGCCTCATCGAGCGCGATCTTCTTCTCGATCATCTGCTGATCCGCTCTCAAGCGACCGCCTCCAATTTTGATTGCTCGTTCGCAAACTTGCGGAACTCGCTGTGCATCGCGATCCGCTTGGCGATATAGAAGATCACGGGGAAGATCAGCAGCTCGAGGATAAAGCTCGTGGTGACGCCGCCGATCATGGGCACCGCCAATCGCCGCATCGTGTCTGCGCCGGCGCCGGTGGACCAGAGCACCGGCAACAGGCCGACGAACGTCGCACACACCGTCATCGTCTTGGGGCGTATGCGCTTCACGGCGCCGTCGTGGACCGCGTGCCAGAGATCGTCCGTATTTCGCATGCGCCCTTCACTTTGGAAGCGCTCAAAGCTGGTGTCGAGGTACAACAGCATCACGATCCCCGTTTCCACCGCCAAGCCGGCGAGCGCGATGACGCCTACCCACACCGCAAGCGAGAGGTTGTAGTCAAGGAAATGGAGCAGCCAGATCGCGCCCACCAGGCTGAACGGCAACGTGAGTATGATGATGGCCACGCGCAACCAACTCACCGTCGCCATATAAAGCAGCAGAATGATGATCACGAGGGCCATGGGCACAACGATCATCAGCCGGGCCCGGGCCGCTTGCATGTATTCGTATTGTCCGGACCAAATGATCGTGTATCCGTCGGGAAGTTCGACGGATTCCTTCACGGCCCGCTGAGCGTTGGCGACGTAGGTGCCGACGTCGATCCCAGCAATGTCCACGTAAACCCAACTGGTCAGCCGGGCATTCTCGCTCTTGACGAGCGGCGGACCCTTGTGGATGTTGATTGAGGCGAGCTGACCCAGCGGAACCTGCGCCCCGCTCGGGGTTGCGACAAGCGTCTGCCTCAGCGCGGGCAGGTTGTCTCGCAATTCATGCGGATACCTGACGTTGACCGGATAGCGCTCGAGGCCTTCAACGGTGTAGGTGACGTTCATCCCGCCCATGGCGCTCATGATCACGTCCTGAACGTCGCCGATCGTTAGCGCGTAGCGAGCGATCTCGTCCCGGTCGATGATGATATCAAGGTAGTTGCCCCCCACGCTCTTCTCGGGGAACGCACTGACGGTGTACGCGCCGACACCGTCGGCCGTCTTGACAACCTGTGCGACACGCTCACTGAGCTGCGCGAGGATGCTCAAATCAGATCCCATGATCTTGATGCCGACCGGCGTCTTGATGCCGGTAGAGAGCATGTCGATCCGCGTCTTGATGGGCATCGTCCAGGAATTGGTCAGTCCAGGAATCTGAATGACTTCGTTGAGGCCGGGCACATGCGTTCCATCCGGCCAGTCGTAGCCGTAGCGAAGCTCATCGAGCGAGATGGGACGGCTCTTGGGCCAGATCTTGCGCAGCACCGGTTTGACGAATTCAGGCCACGAGTCATAGAAGCGTCGCAGCGGCACCTGCCGCCACTTGCTCTTGTCACGATGCAGGGTGATCGTGGTTTCGATCATTGGCAGAGGGGCGGGATCAGTCGCGGTTTCGGCTCGCCCGATCTTGCCCAAGACGTACTGCACCTCCGGGAACTGCATGATGAGCTTGTCGGTTTGCTGGAGGAGTTCCCGCGCCTTCATCGCACTGATGCCGGGATCGGTTGTAGGCATATAAAGCAGATCACCTTCCTCCAGCGGAGGCATGAACTCGCTGCCGAGTCGCTTCAAAGGCCACCACATCGACAGCACAAACAGGACGCACGCAAAAAGAGTGAGCCAGCGAAACCGCATCACGAGCGCAAAAGCCGGGTTATAGACCCACTCCAAGAAACGGCTGATCGGATTGCGACGCTCGTCCATAATCTTCTGCGGGAAGATCACCAGGCCGCTGAGAACCACCCATCCAATCACGAGCCACCAGCGATAGTCGTCGAACCGCGGTAACGGAACCACGCTCAAGACAATCGCCGGCGCAATCACCGCTGTGAAGTAAACCGCGAGGCGCTTCCACCGCGCCATCGACTTTGGAACGACTCGATCCGAAATGAGGTACACCATCAGAATCGGGACCATGGTTACGGCAAGGAGGGCCCCGGCGAGCATCGCGAAAGACTTGGTGTAGGCCAGCGGCTTGAAGAGACGCCCGGACTGCTCGCCCAACGCGAAGATCGGAAAAAAGCTGACGGTGATGATCAGCAAGGCAAAGAACAAACTCGGGCCGACCTCGACGGCGGCTTCGGTGATGATTTGGCTGCGCGGGCGCGGCGACGCCCCCTCCTCGACGCGACGCCGTTCGCGCTCAAGATGTTTGTGGGCGTTCTCGACCATGACGATTGCGCTGTCCACCATCACGCCGATGGCGATCGCAATCCCGCCAAGGCTCATGATGTTGGCGTTGAGGTCGAGCGCGTACATTATTGCGAGCGTGATCAACACGCCCGTCGGCAAGACGAGGATGACTACAAGCGCGCTGCGCGCGTGCACCAACAACAGGATGCAGATGAGCGCAACAATGAGGATCTCTTCGATGAGCGTGTGAGTGAGCGTATCCATCGCGCGATCGATAAGATCGCTGCGGTCATAGCCGACGACGATCGCGACGCCGGGCGGCAGTCCCTTTTCGAGATCAGCGAGCTTCTCGGTCACTCGATCGATCGTTGCCCGAGCGTTCTCACCGAAGCGCATGATGATGATGCCGCCGACAGTCTCGCCTTCACCGTTCCAGTCGGCGATTCCGCGTCGAATTTCGGGTCCGATGCGGATGTCGGCAACGTCGCTGAGATAGATCGGTGTGCCGTTGGAACTGGCGCCTAGTGAGACCTTTCCCAGTTCCTCAAGCACGCGCTGTGTCCGGACTTCCTCAACCGACACGCCAGCGGCTTGCAGCTCGCTGATTTCCTTATCGGTGAGCGCGCCGAGATAGCCGATCCCCCGAACCATGTACTCGGTCTCGCTCATCTCAATCAGGCGCCCGCCCACGTCAACATTGGACCGTCGCACGGCGTTCTTGATCTTCTGCAAGGGAACGTCGTATGCCAAGAGCTTGACGGGATCGACGACGATTTGATATTGCTTGACGAATCCACCGAGCGATGCAACTTCACTGACGCCGGCCACGGCCGTGAGCTCGTAGCGCAGATACCAATCCTGCAAACCGCGAAGATCCGAGAGATCCTGCTGACTTGCCAGAAGCGGCCCTCCATCCAGCGGGCACGTCTCATACCCCTTCACGAGTACGATCGGTTCCAACCGATCTCGAATCTCCAGCGGCGCTTGGTCAAGTGAGTCATACCGACGATTCTCTTGGCGGTCGGCATAGATCACCTTAGAATCCCCCAAGACGCGGTGACGAATCAGGCGATCCTGTATTTCAGGATCGTCCGGCACATCAATCAGGTCGGCATACCATTCGTCATTCACCGGATCATGCCAGGAACCGTTGGGATGGTCCGGGCAATACTTGCCGGTGATCAGTGCGTACTCAAATATCCACCCGACGCCGGTGGCATCAGGACCGAGTTGTGGGCTGACGCCGGTTGGTAGGTTCCCAGCTACGAAGCTGAGTTGCTCCAGCACGCGACTGCGCGCCCAGTACATGTCCGTTCCGTCTTCAAAGATGATGTAGACGAAGCTCGTGCCGAACATGCTGTATCCGCGCACAACCTTTGCGTGGGGCACGGCGAGCATGGTCGTCGTGAGCGGATAGGTGACTTGATCTTCGACGATCTGCGGCGCCTGGCCGGGGTATTCCGTGCGGATGATGACCTGAATGTCGGAGAGGTCCGGGATGGCGTCGATCTTGATATTGAAGATCGACCACACGCCGGCCGCAATGACGAAGAGCGTCAGTATGGTGACCATTCCGCGATGACGAACGCAGCCAACTATGATTTTGCCGATCATGGATTGCGTGCCTTCGAGTTGTCAGCGGTGATCGTGCCTTTGACGGTACCGCAACGAAGCATGTATGGTGCATACGGATTCGCTACTTCGTTGGTGGCTTGCAGCCAATTCTTCTTGACCATGGGGCAGTACACTTGATACAGCGTCGGCGCTGCGGCCTCGCTCGGCCCCGCCACGGCTGCCAGTTGCATCAGGGCCTCGGACACCCGCTCGAAAACGCCACGGAGCGCGTCAATATCTTCAGCCGGCTCATTCGCTGCTTCCATGATCGTGTTGGCAGCGCCGCTGACGAACTGATTTTCGACATTCGCCAGCACCATTGCCGCCTCATGAATCACGCCAAGGTTCGCGTTGATCCCAGTTGTCTCATCACGCGTCAGTGTCTCGTGAATGTTGAGGTACGCTGATACCAGTTGGTCAAGATTCTCCTGAGCGTTCGCATCCAAGTCGGCCTTGGCTGATTGCTGTTGAGCGGGCGGCGACGGAGCCGGCTCGTCTTGGGCAGATGGGAGATCGTCGTCGGGCTCGGACGTTGCGCCGGTCGTCGGCAGCACGCTCCGCTCATCGAAACACTCGAGCATCATCGAGCCGAAGAACGGATTGCGCACGCCACCCTTGGGTTGAAGCCAGATGCTTCCTCCCTGGCCTTCACGGAACATGGGGCAGTGAAGCTCGTGGACTTCAGTGCTATAGGCCGGCGGTATTCCGGTCGCTCTCGTGAGCTTGGAGAGCGCGACGCTCAGGTCGGCGAAGGCCAACCTTGCCTCTTCAATGTCGGCTGGGTCGATCAACTCCAGCGACTTGCCCCTGATCGTGGCCACCTCGTCATGCCGGTGCCAGAAGTGCTCATCGTCGGGGAGGGCGATCTTCAATAGGCGATCGACGCCTTGAGCAAGCGCTCGGGCGTTCGACGAAATTCCATCCGTGGAATCACGAGCAAGTGTGTCACCGATTGCGAAATACGCATCGAGTATTTCACCGAGTGCTTCGACCGCTTCCGCCGGCAGGGAGGACAACTCACTGGCCCCGGCGACGGCGACCACGGTCTCTTGCTCGCTGGCCAAGTTGCCGCGCACAAACTTGGCGAGGGCTTCGCGAATATTGGCCTCGCTGTCTAGAAGGAACTGTCCGCTCGTGACAACCATCTCTCCGGGTCGAAGACCGTCGAGGATTTCGACCATGCCTTCATCAGTTTCGATGCCGGTTCGCACGTCGCGCGGCTCAAACCTGCCCTCGCCGAGGCTCACAAAGGCCACCTGGCGCTCACCCGTGTCGATGATCGCGGCGCGAGGCGCCAGCGTACGGTCCCGCGCGAGCGTGTTCTTCAACTCGACGTTGGTATACATGCCCGGTTTCAGCACGCCGTTTGGGTTATCAAATTCGAGCCGGACGTTCACCTGTCTCGTCTTCTTATCGAGATAGGGGTAGATGTAAATGACCTCGCCCTCGAATGTCTGTCCGGGAATGTAGGGCAGCGACATCACCGCACGTTGGCCCACTTGAACGTACGGAAGCTGATACTCGTAAAGGGTGACCATCACCCATAACTTGGAAAGGTCTGCGATCCGATACACTTGCATCCCGAGATCAACGCGCATCCCCTCATTGGCGTGCTTGGCGATGACGACGCCCTTGTGCGGGCTGTGCATGGTCATAGTTTTTGATGGCACGCCCGCCGCAATGAGCTCTTCGATCTGTTGTGGCGATACGTCGAAATATTCGAGCCGTGTTCGCGCCGCCTCCAACAGATCCTGAGCGCCCTGGGCGGCTTGGGGAACAAACTCGGCCCCGATCCGACTCTTGTTCCGATAGGCCAAAAGGAACTCCTCCTGTGCCGCGTAGAGGTCTGGGGAGTAGTACTCAAACAGCGCCTGGCCCTGGGCGATCTCAACCCCCAGATAATCGACGTAGAGCTTCTCGATCCACCCCGGCACTTTCATGTTGATGTCGCGAACGCTCGTCTCGTCGTAATCAACCGTGCCCACGGTTCGAATGGTTCGAACCAGGGGCCCGGATTTCACCGGCTCGATCCGGACTCCGATGTTCTGGGTGATGACGGGATCGATCGTGATCTCGCCTGAGAACTTGTCTGGATCAATAGGAGTCAAGTCCATTTGACAAATCGGGCAGCTCCCGGGACCTGGCAGGATGACCCACGGGTGCATGCCGCACGTGTAGAACTGCAATCCAGCGGAGTCGTCGTTCGCTTCATTCGCCGCTTCGTCCCCGGTGCTTGATGGGATCACCATTGTCCAGAGGTTCGAAAGGCTGGATTGAATCGTCGAGCCCCACTTCGTACCGACCCCCAACATCACTACCGCGACGATGGGTAGAGCGAGAATCGCCGCGAGGCTCGGTCCTTTCGGCGGGGGCGGGCTTGGCGGCGGTTGTTTCTCGGTCTGCGCTTGTGCAGCATCGGTCGTTGTCGCAACGTTGCTCTCAGAGCTCTTCGCAATTTTGGTGTGTTTAGTTTGCTTCATTGGTGCACCTTTGGGTCTACATCTTCATCGCGCGTCGAACTGTTTCCAGGAACGGGTAGCGGATTCATCGCATCCGACGGCGGCGTAGTACGGTTCAAGTCATGTCCGACCGCTCGCTGAAGCTCAGCGAAGCTCTGCTCGAACTGCGCGAGGTTCTGGTGATACATCAACTGAAATACCAGTAGCTTCCGCCAGTTATCGATAAGCGTCAGGAAATCGACTTTTCCACTTCGGTAGCTGCTCAGGGATGCGTTGACGGTCTGCTGGGCCTGCGGAACGATCACGTCGCGGAAAAGAACGACCTGTTGCTGCTGGCTCTGGACCTTCGCAAACGCGTCCTGTACACGAAAGTCAACGCGATTTCGTTCATCGCCGAGCGCTGCGATGTTCTCCAATCTTCCCCGCAGCGCCTCGCGCTCGGCGGCATCCAGTCTATCCGTCCAGATCGGCAGGTTGATCCCGAAGCCGAACCACCACTGATCGTCGCCGTTGGCGATCCTTGAGAGCCCCTCGCTGTCGACCAGGTTGTAGTTGAAGCTGACGGTAAGGTCAGGCCAGCGGTTCAGTCGAGCCAGGTCCAGCCGCTGCTTATAGCCTTCAATCCGTTCATGAATCTGGCGGATGGCTGGATTGCTACGGGCGGCGTCCGTCAGCAGCGCTTCAAGCTCAAGTTCAATCTGGTCCAGCGTTCGAATCGTCGGCTCAGGAAGCGGGGCGTCAACGGGGCGGTCAATGAGACGGTTGAGCATTGCCCCCGCAGAAATGAGGCGCTGCCGCAGCGCAATCAACTCATTGTCGAGATTACTCAGTTCAACCGACGCCCGCAGAACATCTTGTTGGCTTGCGGTCCCGGCTCGGTACTTTGCCTCAGCTACGTCCTGAAACTGTGAGACTAGAACATGGTTGCCCTGGGTAACCTGAATCGCCCGAGTCGTGTAGTAGTATCGCCACCAAGTCAGACGCGTGTCGGCGATGACCCGAAGTTTGACTCGCTCCAGCGCCGCCACCGCCTCCGCGACATCTTGAGCAACGATTCGTCCTCGTGTCTGGAGCTTGCTCGGGAGCGGGAAGCGCTGGCTCAGCGCGGTCATGGCGCCGACCTGGCCCGCAGCGGTTTCTGCCATCTCGCCGAAGGGTGCGACCTGAAACATCGGATCGTCCAGGCTGGTCACCTGCGGGATGCGGTTGGCCAGTCTCCTGATCTTCTGCTCGGCCGACTTGATGCCCGGGTTCCGCTTCAGCGCAAGAACAACGTATTCCTCGGGGCCTGCATCGTCGGGAAGCGTCGGCAACCCGGGTTCTGCGGGCTGTCCTGCGTCTCCAGTGCGATAACGACGCGTCAGCTCGGGCGACGGATCCACGTCGACCGTTTCACGATCGATCCAATCTGCAAACGGCCCGGCACGATAGTCGCCGGCACAACCGGTAAACACGAGCATGCCAAGAACGAGGGGAATGAATGAAAGTCGACTGGTCATTGTGTATTTCCTACGTACTCATCAAACTGAGCAATGCAGTTGCCACTTGGTTCCGTCGATGCCGTCGTCCCGCCTGCGGCTGCGTATCCTGAGCAAAGCCGACCGCACAAACGTGAATCGCTCCACTGATAAACGACACAGTTTGAAGCAACAGCCGTACCTGCACGATGAAGGCCCGAAGCGCGCGGACAGCGCGCCCTGGCCAAGCCGGTGCTGGTGAGACGTTCGACTAGATTGTAAGGAGACAGTGGCGCAGCAAGAGCGAATCTGCGCACGGCAAACCAGGCCCGGCTCGAGCCGTCCTCGCTTGTAAGCCGAAGCGCGCCACGCTTGGCACGACCATTGCCGGCGTCCAGGCCATCGTTTCCACGACTTGGAAATCGACCGCTCCGGGAATGGGAAGAACGGCGACCCGACCGATATTGGCGTCCCGCGACTGATTGGGGCAACCGCAGGTAGAGGGATCGTCGTTCGGTGTGCTGATGGGCCCAGGCGATGGCTCGCAGCAACTGCTGGGGCTCGCAAAGGATTCAGTCGCGCGGATCGCGAGGCAATGTCCGTTCACCGCGCGTGTCGCTGCTGATTCGAACTGGTTGTAAGGGGCGGCGCACGCTGACGACGAGAGCGCTGAACCGAACACGCCGCAGCAGCACCATGCGGGCGACCAGAGGGCCATGGTGACCGCCATGATGAAGCTGGTTATCTGTGTGTTGACCATAGACCGTAGATGCCTTGCGAATCGTCGCTCTCGCATTATACAACGTCAATCTGGCCAGGGAAATTCAAAGAACCCGGGATTTCTTGCATACGGATCGGAAAAAGGGTGATTCTCGGGTTTGAGCGTTTCGCGTGGGAGGCGCCTCGCGTCCAAAGAGGCAATGTTCATGCCGCGCCCAGCACGGGCTGGCCGCCGTCGTAGGCGTCCAGACCATGCAGCAAAAGTCACGCATGCAGATACAGTGCCTCCCGTCCCCCGGCCACCGGAAGCTTGACTCGGAACACTCGGGACAGCCACCAATGTAATGCCCTGATTGAGTACTCTATTCAAGGTGTGCACGCCCTCTCGGATTCTGGCGCGAATCGAAGAAGTAGGTGACGTCCCTAGTTTCTCAAAGGTGACCAACGGTGAAGCGAACTCCGGACTATTCTCATCGCCGTGGGATCCGTAGGATGGGTTGCTGTGGCAACATCCTAGCCGTGCGCAGGGCGGTCCTCGTTGCTCTTAGCAGCAGTTGCCTGATGGTGAGCTGCAATAGTCAACAGCAACAGATCGGAGGACAACCGCCTGCACGCCTTGAGTTCCGAGTTGCTGCCCGGTTAGGCGACTTTTCTTCTAGCGAACTTGCGGAGATGCGAACCTGGCTTGCTACCGATAACGAGGGCCGGGGGACCGGGCGGGTGTGGCGATGGTTCGCGCTGAATGATCCGGCGCAATGGTCGCCTCACCAGATCGACGACTGGGATTCTTTCCTTACAGAGCCGGCCCGCTACTTCGAGGAACACTTGGGGTTTGTTGCTGGTGCCAAAGATGGACAGTGCTTCCTTCTGCTCTCCGCGGATCCGCAGCACATGCTCGTGCATGACAGCGAAGATTCATGGAGCGTGGCGTCCGTCTACCCGACGCATGACATTACAGGTCGACCAGCTATAGGATTTGCCCTCGACGAGAAGGGAAGCCGGAGATTCGCGCTCCTTACTTCGCGAGCGGTAGGTCGGAACCTTGCAATACTGATTGACGACAAGATCTACGCCGCACCGAAGGTGCTAGATTCTATGGATGGCGGGAGAGGTATAATATCTGGCTCGTTCAATAGGACGCAGTTTTGGAGAATCCTCAGGATTCTACGAAATTAGCCACCGTCACCTGGACCTGTACGGACGATGTGTGAAAATTCTGGACAGTCACCAACGTATTGGCCTGATTGAGTAGTCTATTTAAGGGTGCAGGGCTTCTCGGACTTTCGCGCGAATCTAAGAAGTAGGTGCTTGTCCCGAATTTCC
>JADFGE010000013.1 GCA_022567855.1 Planctomycetota bacterium
GGGGACAGACCCACGAAGATGTGCAGTTTGCTCATCGCATGGTTGAGGCGACCGACGGCCGAGTCTTCTTCACCGGCGGCAACGACCTGGACCGCTACGTCGTTTGGGATTACGTATCGCGACGCCGCAGGATCATCGGGTGAGCTGATCGTGCTCGCCACGCAATGTGTTAGTTTTTCACGATCTTGGTAATAAGCTGGGCGAAGTTCCGCGCAGCGGCTTGAAGTGAATGGCGATTCTGGGCACGAGCTTCAGCTGCATGACCCAACCGGCCGGCCAATCCGGGTTCCGACCACAATCGATCGATCGTCGCCTTGAGCGCATCGTCATCACCGTGCTTCGTGACATAGCCGGTCTCCCCGTCGATAATATGCTCGGGGATACCTAAACAGTTCGTCGCGACCATCGGCGTGCGCAGGAACATGGCGTGGATGATCGTCGTGTACCCGCCGGCAATCGTGGGATCATCGAACGGCATGACGGCAAGCCGGGCGTGTTTGAGATAGGTCAGGGCCTTAAGTTTGTCCGCGTCCGTAATCACTTTCGCGCCCAGTGAGGTCAATTCATCGAGCGAATCGTTCACATGCCACGGTCGTGTGATGATGACGAGCGGCACGCCGAGCGCTTTGCAAATCCTTGCGGTAGGTGTGAACCGGCGGTTCGGTGAACCGAGTGTGAGCGCGTACGGCTCTTCCTCCGGAGAGACGTTACCGTACTGGCGATAGTCGTCGATCTCGTCCGTATGAATAGGAATGACCACAGCTTGCTCGGGGGCGAGCCCGTAGCGATCGAGGTACACCTGCCGCTCCTGCTCAGTGAACATCGTGACCACATCGCAGTGCTGAAGGGCCTTGGCGACTTTGCGTATCCGTTTACCGGGCCAAGGGCCGTCCTGTGTGAAGCCGACGTAGATAAGTCGAGGAACCTGATCGGGACGCGGCAATCGGTTGGTCACGCCGATTCCAATGTCCGTACTGAAGAGAAACGCAAGATCAAACGATCTGATACGCCGGGCGGCTCGCGCGTATTGCCATCGGCGATAGATGCCGGTGGCCTTGGGGAAACGCTCGTAGACATTGTCGATGTAGATGTGATCAAACGACCACTGATCCATCGGCTCGATACAAGTAATCCACGGCCAATTGGGATCATGTCGGAAACGTGGAGCGACGATGATGGATAGCGCCGTGGCGACCGGTGGATTCTGATCACGCGATCCACGGTGCTGGTTTGAAGTAGATGTTCGTATGACGGTGGACGTGGCCATTCGATGAATGCTCGCCTAGAAAGGTCGCGCTCAGAGCTTTTAGCGCATACATCGGGTCGAAATGAACGGCACTTGCCCCATCAGGGGCACACTGGCGGCGAGGTGATTGACGAGCCACAACGAGGACCCAACCTCATTCTGGCAGCCTGCGCCGGATAGGCCGGTCCTGTAAGACTCGCCTTGGCGGCGGGGCGAAGGCTCGGTTCAGGCCCCAGGGGGCATGGCCGAGAAAAACCAGGCTGAGCCTTGCGTTTTCTCAATCGGCGGATCGTGCATGCGGATTCTGCTCACAGGGCCGACCGGTCAGATCGGAAGCGAGCTGCTCCAAGCGTTACCCGCGCTCGGGGAGGTGATCGCCGTTGATCGCGCGCAGATGGACCTGACCGATCCAGAGGGTATACGCAAGATCGTGCGATCGATCGGGCCCGACTTGGTGGTCAATGCCGCGGGCTATACGGATGTCGATCGCGCGGAACGTGAGGAGGAGCTGGCGCACCGCATCAATGCAACCGCCCCGGGTATCCTCGCCCAAGAGGCGCGTCGGCTCGGCGCCGCGATCATTCATTATTCCACCGACTACGTGTTCAACGGGCGCGCCACGAGCTCGTACACGCCAAAGGACGAGCCCGATCCGATCAACGCCTACGGTCGAACGAAACTGGCCGGTGAGAAGGCGGTGTCGGCCTCGGGCTGCGCGTCGTTGATCATCCGCACGAGCTGGGTCTATGGCCTGCGAGGATCGAACTTCCTCTCGTCGATTCTCGAGCAGGCCCCGATCAAGCGCGAGCTGCGCGTCGTTGACGATCAGTTCGGATGTCCTACGTGGAGTCGAACGGTTGCGCGAGCGACGGCACAAGTCATCGCCCGAGCGCTGGTTCGCCAGGGGCAGGCGTGGTCGTTCTCGAACGCAGGTGGAATCTACCATCTCGCCTGTCAGGGTGTAACGAGCAGGTTCGGATTCGCTCAGCGGATAATCGATCTTGCCGAAATATCGCCTGAACCGACAGTTGTTCCCGTGCCTACTAAGGCTGGCACCGCCGAAGCCGATCGTCCTCGGTTCTCAGCGCTTTGTTGTGATAGCACGTTCAGGCAATTCGAGATCGAGCTACCGCACTGGGAGGCGGCGCTCGAAGCGGCGCTGTGTTGCGAAAACCGTAATAAGCCGCACACCGCCTGCACGAAACGGGAGGCAGGATCATGACCGTGCTGAGTCGATTGAGCGTCTCGACGGCCTTGGCGGCTACACCTGCTTCGGGCGCATCGACGAGGTTGAAAAGGCGCACGGCCTGCTTCCGATCGGGCTGACCGAGAACGTCCTATTGACCCGGCCCGTTCAGAAGGACGCTCCGGTCCCGTTGGATGCCGTGGAGCTCGACGACAGCTCGCTTTTGATGCAGCTTCGTCGCGAACAAATGCAGTCGCCGTCAGTCAGCGCGCGCCGGGCGTGAGCTGATCCGCCAAGGCAACGCGATCCGCGTCCGATCACGCCTGTGTAATCCGACATTTCCCACGTGACCTTCGCCCAGCCCCACCGCCGATCGGTGCGGGGGCGAGCACAAGTGTAACGCTCTCCCCCCGGAAACCCAAGTTCCTCATCGCTTGCTTCTGACCGGAATCGACGGCGACAGAGGTCCGGCGGTGACCGGCCGAGTCCTGCCCCAAGACGGCGGCCCGGAGGCCCTGCCAGGCCGCTTGGGCAGGGGTGGGGACAGATTGACATCGCAGACCCCTCGTCGTTAGATAAATGGCTAAGCGTGCCTCTGGCAGACGATCCAGAGGCTTGTTATGCGGGCAGAAAACCAAAGTTCCGCCTATTATGCAGATCAATCTAATTATTGTTGGTCTGGAGAATAAACATGAAACAGTTAGCCATTTTGATCTTGGCGGTGTTTTGGCTATGCACAACGGCTCAAGCGGAAATCATTGTTGTTCCTTCGCTGGAGTGGTTGGCAGACCATTGCATTGATTCCGGGATCTATGTGGTTACTAAGGTGAAGGAGGAAGATGGGAAGAACAGTGTCAAATTGCACATGTCACTGAAAAGGGGATTGAGAGGAACACCAACCAAAGAGACGGAACAAGACTATTACAAGGTCCGCTTGAGTGAGCCCAATCGCGCCCTTGTCAAGAAGGGCGATGAGTTTCTGATCTGTTTCCAGTATTACAACACGGGAGAGAAGAGGGCAATTCAGACAATCAACCTGGACCATCCTCAGACAGCAGGTTTCCCGGTCATTGCGGCATCGTGTGAGTTGAAGCTGCTCAAGACCAAGAAGGATATCCTAAAGGTTTTCGAAGGTCGGCTGAAGTCTCATCCCAAAGGTGATCCCGTCGAGATCGGTGACTACTCGAAGGACAACAGGTTTGAATTGAGAGGTCATACAGAGCTCTTTTCTGCGATATACGGTGGTTCCGCCTGCTATCTGAGAGTGCCAAAGGACCTTGTTGAGAAGGTGAGAACAGAATCACAACGACAGGAACTGGAGGCCAACAAAGCGCTCCAGCGGACGCACAATAACGCGCGCCGCTGAGCTTGATCGTTAGGCTGCTACTTTGTGCCGATCCGATGCCGGTGGCCCGCAGCTGAGCTCCATCGGTTACGCAGAGCCTTCCTGCCGTCCGGAGGTCTCGCTGACTCCCGGCGCGCCGGGATCCATGTCGAGGATCAACTTCTTCATCGGGCGGCGTTGGGGGATTCGATCCACCCATTGGCCGAGCATCGCCATGAAGGCGGCGAGGTTATCCGCTTCACCCAGTGGGTTCCTCGCATATTCGGTGCTTTGAGGTGCAGAGTCACTGCAATGTACACCGGTGAACGCCAGGTCTGTTGTTCAAGAACGCCGAGGTCATCTGGGGAATGCGGGGTAGACCCGCGTATCTCAAAACGGCGATTCGAACGCCGCTACGAAGTGTTTGATCTGCGGTTTGCCGTGATCGGGCCACACCACGCCGATCGCATCGAACCGAAGCGGGCGATCCCGAAACGATGGCCGCTTGGCCAGTCTCGCCGCCAGCCGGGCAAGCCGAAATTGTTTTTTTCGATCAATACTCGCTTCCGGCGGCGGCTGATCGTTCGATCGCGTCTTGACCTCGACAATCACGATCGTGCGGCCATTGGGATCGAGTACGATGAGGTCGGCTTCATCGTCGCCAATCCGGTATTTGTGGTGCAGGATGCGGTACCCGTGCCGGCGCAGCCAGCGGGCGGCGAATCGCTCGCCCTTGTCGCCCAAGGATCGGCGGCGAGCATGGAAGAGCGCTGAGAGCTTGTTCATCTCGCGTAGCGCTGAAGCGCGATCTCCAGCAGGCGGTCCGCCATGTCCTCCAACTCGTCGTAGATTCCTTCGGCGAACAACGAGCGGACGTAGCGATCCCATTCCTCGTTGTTGCGTCTCTGATGGAGCTGTTCGGCCAATTGCCGTTGCACGGACGGCTCGAAGAGGCTGCGGGCCGGTCGACGTTCGACTTTCTGAACGTGCAGCCAGTATGTGGAATCGCCCTGCACGAACGGTTCAGTTGTCTGGCCTTCGCCGAGTCCCTCAAGCCGTGCTTTGACCGCGTCGGCCACCTCGATATCGGTGATGCCGCCCGACCCCATATCGAACGTGTCCCAGACCCCGCCGTTGGGTAGACCCAGATCTTCGGCAATCGCGGAGAACGCTTCGCCACTGGTGAGTCGTTGCGACACCTGGTCGATGAGGTCAGCTTGCGATTCCGTCGAGAGATTGATTTTGGCAAGCGTCACTCTTGGCGGTGGGTTGAACTCTTGATACCGGCGTTGATACTCGTGCTCGATATCCCGCTGGGAGACGACGATGCGCGGTGCGATCTTCTGACGCCGGAGTTGGTCGATGAGGATAAAGTCACGTTGCTGTCGCAGGTGTTCCTCGATGTCGCCCGTGCCTGCCTCAGTTCGAAGTTTCCGTTCCGCTTCATAGCGGGTGCCGCGCCCTTCTTCTCGGATGACCCGTTCCTTCAGACTCCGCATGAAGGCAAACAGTCCGCGTTGCTCATCCTCGGAGAGGGCAAACTCAGCGTCCGCGAGGACGAGTTCGTTTTTGACCACCAACTGGAGGGTTGGCCTGATGATTGACTCGAAGGCTTGAACACGCTGGATGCCTTTCGTCTGCTTTGCCTCTTGGAGTAGACGATCCTCTATAAGTGCGAGGAACTCGTCGGCGAAGATGGGGCGACCGTTCACTTCACCCACTAAGCTGTCCACAATGACACGATCACCGGGCTGCATGAGAGCGAACACCGTTCGCGGCTCGAGCCGAGAGAACGTATCGAGATCAGCCGACGATTCGCTGGAGGTTCCCGACCTGTTCTCAAGATCGGCCGCGTCTTGATCAGCCAGCGATGTTGAGGGGACATTGCCGAGCGTTAGAGCGGAGGCCTGATCCGCCTCGCCGGGGTCACTGGTTTGTGGCGACGACGACTCGCTCACCGGCGGGCCTGCGAACTCGGCGAGACTCACCCGACGGGCCGAAAGCGGTGGGCTGATTATCTGACTGCACCCGACCGCACCGACGATCGTCAGCGCTCCGGCAAGCGTCATCCTTGTAATTGGCTGCGCTCGGCTCATGATCGGTTCCCTTGGTGATATGGCCGCAGGCCGTCGCCTCGATTGTATCAACTCCCGGCGGTATACTGGCTCGTCTCTCAGATCGTACAAGACACAGGATTCCCATGAACCAGGACGACACAGCCCCCAAACTGCAGATCGACTCGGATTGGAAGGCCGAAGCTCAAGCCGAGAAGCAGCGCCTCGTCGAGCAGGAAAAGGCCAAGGAGGACAGCGGTCAGCGGCCGCAGCCCGGGCAGTTGCCCAAGGCTGACTTCAAGAGCCTGATGGGGGTTTTGGCCTCTCAGGCGATCATGGGTCTGGGGGCGATGGGCGACCCCAAGAGCGGCCGAGTCGTCATCGACCTCGACGGCGCTCGCTTCAGTATCGATCTTCTTGGCGTGCTGGAGGAAACGACCAAGGGGAATCTCAGCGACGAGGAGGCGACAGAGCTGAAGCAGATCATCACGGAACTGCGAGCACGCTTCGTCCAGATCGCACAGCTCGTGGCCCAGCAAGAGGCGGGCGGACCCTCGCCCGTCGCCGGCACCGGCACGACCTCCCCGGTCTCGCCCTCGCCGGGCTGACCCGTCCTCACCAGCTTTTCTTATACTCTCTCACGACAGCCGAGGACGTGATCGTCGGCTGGTAGCGACTATTCCCACGCACCCGCCCCTGCGCGTTCAGAACACACGACTGTGTCCAACCGCCACGCCGGCTTCTTCGATCGACACTACTTCTTGCTGCGGCGCCTCCACTCGCTGTCCGGCATCTTTCCCATCGGCGCGTTCCTGCTGGTGCACCTGACCACGAACGCGTCGATCGTCTGGGGAGATTGGCTCAACCCGGCCCACCACGGTCACGCCGGGGTCGAGACCTTCCAGCACGAAGTCGATTTCATCCAAAACCTTCCCGCCCTGGTTCTTTTGGAGTGGGGACTACTGTTCTTCCCCATCATCTTTCATTCCGTGCTCGGCATGTACTTCGCGTTCAGCGGACGGACCAATGTCCATCGCTATCCGTATCAGAACAACTGGCGGTATACGCTCCAGCGGATCAGCGGCTATCTCGGCGTGGTGTTCATCATCATGCACATCACATCCCTACGGTTCGGCGTGACCTATTGGAACCTGATGCCGGCGTTCGATGGCGACGCCGCGTCGTCATCCACGGCTGCGCATTTCCAAAATGGGGTCTGGGGTTGGTTTGCGTCCATTTTCTACCTCGTGTGTGTTTTGGCGCTGGTGTTTCACTTCGCCAACGGCTTGTGGACTGCGGCCATCACCTGGGGACTGACCCTCAGCGTCCAGGCCCAGCGCCGCTGGGGCGTCGTCTGCGCGGCGGTCGGTATGGGACTCGGCGCGGCCACGGTGATGGCCGTCATCGGATTCTCGACACTCGACATCGATCAGGCCCGCGAGGTCGAGCAGGCAATCAAGGGCGCATCGGCCGACCGTCAGCTCGTTGACGGCGACTCAGACCAGAGGTGAAGCAGCGATGAATCCGAATCGGCGGGTGATTGTGGTCGGCGGCGGTCTGGCGGGACTGGCCGCAACGTTGCGCATCGCCGAGGCTGAACTGTGCGTCGATTTGTTTTCGCTCGTCCCGGTGAAGCGCTCCCATAGCGTCTGCGCCCAGGGGGGGATCAACGCGTGCAATGAGATCGCCCGCCAGCAGGGTTATAGCGAGTACGAGCATTTCGACGAGACGATCTACGGCGGTGATTTCCTGGCTCACCAGCCGCCCGTGTACGAAATGGTGCACTGGGCGCCAAGAATCATCGATCTGCTCGATCGAATGGGCGTGCCGTTCAATCGCACCGCGGAGGGGCAGCGCGATCTGCGGCTGTTCGGCGGATCACTGTACAAGCGCACACACTTCGCCGGGGCCACGACCGGCCAGCAGTTGCTCTACGCACTCGACGAGCAGGTCCGGCGATGGGAGACCGAAGGGAAAGTCAACAAGTACGAGTATTGGGAGTTTCTCTGGCCGGTGCTTGACGATGATGGGGTCTGCAAGGGAATCGTCGCGCAGGACGTTCGCACGATGCAGATTCGCGCCTTTCGGGCCGACGCCGTGGTGATGGCCACCGGCGGCTGCGGCATGATCTTCGGCAAGAGCACGAACTCGGTCATGTGTACGGGCGCCGCGGCGAGTCGTTGCTACCAGGCGGGCGCGTTGTACGCCAACGGCGAGTTCATTCAGGTTCATCCCACCGCCATCCCCGGCGCTGACAAGTTGCGTTTGATGTCTGAGTCAGCGCGCGGTGAAGGCGGGCGACTTTGGGTGCCGCGCACCAGCGGCGATACGCGTGATCCGCGAGAGATACCAGAGAAGGAGCGGTTCTACTTCCTCGAAGAGAAGTACCCCAAGTATGGCAACATCGTGCCGCGCGACATCGCCACCCGGGAGATATTTGACATTTGCGTCAATCAAGGGCTCGGCGTCGGCGGGGGCAACATGGTCTACCTCGACCTGACACATTTGGGTCGCGAGTATCTTGAGCTCAAGCTCGGCGGGATCCTGGAAATCTACCGCAAGTTCGTCGGCGAAGACCCGGTCGAGATGCCCATGAAAATCTTCCCCGGCGTTCACTACACGATGGGCGGGCTCTGGACGCAGTACACGCCCAAGGACGATCTGCACGGCATGTCGCTCGGGGCGCCCAACTCAATGATGACCAACGTCCCCGGCTTGTATGCCTTCGGCGAAGTGAACTACCAGTTTCACGGCGCGAACCGGTTGGGGGCCAACGCGCTGCTTTCGTGCATCTTCGACGGGCTATTCAGCGGAGTCGGCGTGGCGAGGTACGTGACGGACGAAATGCACGCGCCCGCGGCTAACATCGACCAGCGTATCTACGACGCGGTGATCGAGCAGGAGCAGGCCAAGGTCGATCAGCTGATCAGCGCCCAGGGAACGGAGAATCCCTACGAAATCGGGCGAGAAATGGGCGTCGAGATGACCGCTGGTTGCACGGTGGTAAAGACCGGGCCTCGGCTGGAGCAGACCCTGGCTCGACTGCACGAGCTGCAAGAACGGTACGAATCGGTCGGCCTTTCGGACACCGGCATGTGGACGAACCAGAACCTCGCCTACGCCCGCGCCTTGGGCGACATGCTCAAGCTCGCCGAAGTGATCGTGCTTGGGTCCATCGAGCGCCGAGAGTCGCGCGGCGCTCACTACCGCGCCGATTTTCCGCAGCGCGACGATGAGAACTACCTCAGATCGACGGTGGCCAGGTTCGATGCCGATACCGGCCGGCCCGAATTGTCCCTTGAACCGGTGGAAATTGGTCTGGTCCCGCCGCGCGTACGTACATATGGAATGGTGCAGCCGGCTGCCCAAGGAAGTACCTCACGATCTCAAAGCGAGCGCCCCACTGCGGCCGCGCCGTAACGCGCTCGGGCCGCTTCGAAATGCGCAACAGATCAGCCGCGGAGCCGAAGATGATGCGAGTTGTGGTCGCACCGCCCTACGGCAAGACGAAGAGGTTCGCCAAGGCTCGCACCAAACCGGGAGGCCCCATCGAGTATTTCGCGCGGCTGCTCGAGGCCGACGATCGCATGCGAGGTCGCGTGCTGGATGTCGGCTGCGGACCGGACTATCCAGAGCCTCAGCCCATGCGGGATGTTTTAGCGCGGTGCGCACAGCTCGACGGCGTGGACCCAGACCCGGCGGTGGAGAACCATCCGCATCTTGCGCTGCGCTGGTGTAGCGAGTTCGCGGACGCTGAGATTCCCCGCGCCGCCTACGACGCGGTGATGACGTACAACGTCGTTGAGCACATCAGACAGCCTCGGCCGTTCCTTGAGAAAGTGTCCGACGTGCTGAGACCGGGCGGCGCTTTCTACGCATTCACGCCACATGCCCTTCATCCGTTTGCCATGCTCTCTGGTGCGGTGCAACAAATCGGTTTAAGAGACGGGTGGAGGCGACTCTCGAAACAAAAGGTGAATCCATACCCCGCCTACTACCGGCTGAACAGCGCTCAGGCGGTGCTGAGGGCCGGCCGCGATCTGTCGTTCACGCAGCTCACGTGCCACTACTTGCCGACGCCACAATGGCAGGCGTATTTCCCGGCGCCGCTGCGAATACTTCCGGCCATGTACGACCATTTGCTTGGCTTGCGATTCCAACGATGCGCTGCCGTCCTTGCGATCCAGCTCGACAAGGCTGAGTCCTAACTGACTCGCTTGTGCCGCGTCCCTCAACCGCGATCCACCCGCAGCACCGCCCTGTATTGCAATCGGCCTCCAAACAGCGGATTGACAATCGGTGGATAGAGCCGCATCGCAGGCAGTTCCCGCTCGACGATAAGGCGATGACGCCGGCGCCACTCGCCCCACTGCGGCTACGTGTTATACGAATCGCAGTTGATCCGCAGGCGGGCGCCATGCTTTGACCCGTTAGGGCAAAGCATGCTTCATCCCGACGCGTCGGGAATGAAGCATGGCGCCCGGTCAACGCCTGAGAATTACTTAGGATTCGTATAATGCGCTGCGTTACTGCTCGTCGTACTTGCGCACGGTGCGGTGGGCGAGGTCTTGAACAACCTGGCGCAGTTCCGGCGGATCACGCACCAACGCTTCGTCGCCATACCCCAGAACCCACCACTTGATCTCCTGCAGGCCGTTGACGCGGAACCGAAGCTGACACGAGCCGTCAGCGTGAATCGTTTTCTGTTGCGTGCGATGCCACTGGACTTCCGTGACGTTCGACGTCACGCGCTTCGAGAAATCGATCACAACGTCGTACTTGCGATCGCCGGGAATGATGCCCCAGGCGTCGTCCAGGTAATCCTCAATTGAGAACGCAAACGGAGCAAAGTCTTCTTCGGTGGGTTCCAGCTCGACGATCCGAGCCAGCTTGAACATCCGGACCTCATCGTGCTGTTCGCTGAAGGCCAGCACATAGCACGAACGCTTGTAGAAATGCAGATGGAGCGGTCGGATTTTCGTGTTCAATCGCTTCTTGGGATCGACCTGGTCATAGAGGACTCGGCAGACCTTTCGTTCCTCGATGCAGTATTGAAGCGAGCGATAATGCTGGTCGTCGTCGTGGGAGAAGTCCACGGCGCCGGGGGAGATGCTCACGCTCGACATCAAGTCTTCGTACACGGTTCGAGCGGGCGCGGGAAGCTGGGCCAGTACAGTGTGAATGGCTGAGACGGCGGGGCCGAATAGCGGCTGGTTGGGGGCGGCGTCGGCCAGCTTTTCCAGCAGCATCAGCCCCAGCACCTCAACTGGACCGAGATCCAAGCGAGCGGTAAATGCGTCGTTGTCGATCCGATAGCCTTGTCCGGAGACTGACGTATAGGCGACACCGGCTTGCTGCAGCAGCTTCAGATCGCGAAAGATGGTTCGTCGGCTGACGCCGAGTTGAACGGCGAGCTGGTCCACAGTCAGGGGCTGGTTCGTGCCGCGAAGCAAGCCGATGAGCCGAATAAGCCTGGTGACCCGTCCGACGAAGATCGTCGGTGGATCGGACGATGTGCGACTCTGCAAGTACGTTTGCGTCGATTCCATCGGACTTCTGTGTTCGCGACCCGCCTCCGCGTTTCCTCCCGTCAGATCATGGCGGCCCGGCCCGCTCGCTGATGTGCAAATGAATCAGCGGCGGTTGTGACGACCCGTTGAGTTGAGCCGCGACGATGCTGGCTCCGCCCTCGGGGAGCAGTGCCAGGAAATAGGTGACGGGTTTGCTCTCGATGCCTTGTTCTTTCTCCGTGCTGCTGATGTGGACAAACGCGAAGACCTTGACCTCGCTACTTTCGATCCGATCAATGAGCGCCGCGTCAGCCGTGACGGTGACGTTTTCGAGGAATTGATCGGCTTCAGCCACCTCCACGATGTATTCCTCGTGGTCCTTCCACGGTCCGCTGATGTGGACAGGAATGGTCGGCAGCGTCACTTCCTTGATATTAGAGCGAACCGTGAATGAAACCGTGACCGCGGTCGGCGTTACCGTGACCGACTCTTGCGTCGCCAGCGATTCGGGAAGCTCGACGCGCGCGGTCAGCCGGGCCGGTTCCCCGGGATTCAGCCGCCCCAGTTGCGCCGGATCGACGAGAGCCTTCACGCTCACGCCTGCGCCGAGTCGATCCTGGAGGCGCTGCGGCAGGCGAACCGTCACTTGCGGTGGGTCGATCAGGATCGCACCGTCAGTCTGCAAACGCCCAAGGTCGGGATCTTCGACACGCACTGTGGCTAAGACGAGCTTGTCGATCGTGACCTCTTGCGAGGGAGGATCGGTCGAGATGACGCTGACTCTCGCGTCGCGCAAATCGGGGTGGTCGTTGAGTAGCCGGACCAGATCCACGGCATGATCGCCCAGCCCCGCATCGAGCCTCAACACAATGGGCGACCCCATCGCGGGGGCAGATCGCAAGGCGGACCTCGAGCCTTCAATCTCTACGGTTATGGTCGTCTCCTTCGGGGTGACGATGTGATCGGCGGGAAACTGGGTGGTGAACTGGACGTGAAACGTGCGCTCGTCCGTCTCGCGCGTCTCGCCGGCCGCCCACAACCAGATCAGCACCGCCACCACGGTGACGATCAAATAGGTAGGCAGTTGACTACGCCATCCCATGTTCACGCCTCCTTGGCCAAGGCCGCAGGGTGATCGTCCGTGGACGGTTGATCGGCCGGGCGATCGTGAGGCCCGGCGTCGGGCGTCTCAGGCTGGGGGGTCGTCTCGTCGGGAAGCGCTTCGAGTCGCTGAGCCAGCAACTCCCGAAGCTGATCCCGTGGCACATCGAGCTGGAGGATCCCATGCTCCGCGATCGAGATCGCTCCACTTTGTTCACTGACGAGGACCACCAGGCAATCGGCTTCCAGCGTGAGACCGGCCGCGGCGCGATGGCGCGAGCCCAGCTCCGGCGCTATCGACCCTTCCTCGGCGAGGGGGAACTGAACGCTCGCCGCCAGAACGCGGTCACCGCGGATCACGACCCCCAGATCGTGTAGCGGACTGTTGGGCCAGAAGATCGACTCCAGCAACCGCGCACTGACCTTCGCGTCCACTTTGACGCCGCCCTCCACCAGTCCGCCGAGCCCGACGGTGCGTTCGATGGCAATCAGCGCCCCGAATTGACTCTTGCTGAGGAAGCTGATCGCTTCGCTGACGGCATCCACCACGCGACCGACCTGACGCCGCGATCCGCCCAGCCACCGCGTGTGTCCCAGCCGGATCATCGCCTGCCTCAGCTCGGGCTGGAAGACGACGATCAGAAGCAAGGCTACCAGTCCGAGGAATCGATCGTAAATGAACTTCAAGCGCCCAAAGACGTCGGATCCCTGCCCCAGCACCTGAATGGCCAGGGTCACCAGCACCAGCAGGATCGCGAAGCCTTTGATAACGCCCGCGCCGCGCGTGCCCTTGAGGAAGCGAACGACCAGGTAGACGCACAGCCAGATGACCGCCACTTCGAGGATAATCTCATACCAGTCGTAGCTGCGCAGGATCTTTTCGATGGTTCGAAGCATGGGACGTTCAAGGGGACGCGAATCGCCAAGCAAGTATACCGCCTGGCCGCGCACCCGCCGGTTTCCGGGGCCGTTTCAAGGGTGACGACTCCCGGGCGAGGCCGTAAGATTGAGCCTGTGTCGAGGTATGGCGCTGAGTATCGTGTGGCCCGTTCGACGGGGCTATGTGCGGCAACCGGCCGGCCGTTGGAGCCGGGCTCGGCGTGTGTCGCTACGCTCTGCGAGCGACCGGAGGACGAAGGCTTCGACCGGTTCGACTTCTGCCTGGAGGCGTGGGAAGGCGGAGCCCGCCCCGACGGTTTGTTCAGTTATTGGCGGACGATCGTCCCCCGACCGGACGCCAAGCAGAAGATCCTGGTCGATGACGACGTGTTGCTGGATCTGTTCGACCGGCTGGCCGATGACGTGCGACCCCAACGTGCCGCGTTCCGTTTCATCCTTGCCCTTATTCTGATGCGCAAGCGTCGGCTGCGATTCGTCGGTCGAAGCGGGGACGGCGACGACGAACGGTGGCTGATGCTGCCCAGAGGCGCTGATCCCAACTCGCCGCCCATTGAGGTGCCCAACCCACAACTCAGTGAAGAGGACATTCGCGAGCTTTCCGATCAGCTCACTGAGATCCTGCGCGGCGAGTTCTAGTGGATTGCGTCGTGGTGACCCAGAGACCGATGAACTCACGCCAGCGCGACAACAATCTCCGCGAGACACCCAGGGGGTGTCGGCTCGATGGTGCGCCCAGGAATCGATGCTCGGTGCTGCTTGGGTGTGCAATGACTTGCACCGCGACGCTGACTTCCTGTCAGACGATGCCGCGCCCCGGCGCCCAGGACAACGAAGTTCACGTGCCTTCATATGAGACCATCGCCGCTCGACACAACGACCGCCTCGATCGGATGACGGCGGTGAACGCGGCGGGCTCCATCGAGCTTCGCTGGACCGACGACGAAGGCCGACACTTCGAGAGTGGCCGCGCTGAGGTCTGGATCGTCTTGCCCGATCGGACTGCAATAGACGTGCAAAAGCTCGGCGAGCGGCTGATGTGGATGGGCTCCAACGGCTCGGACACATGGATGATCGACTTCCGCGGCGACGAGACCGTTCTGCATCTGCACGATGCGAGCAGCGAGAACCAACCCGAGGCGGCGGCCCGGGTTCCGATCGAGCCGATCATACTGCTGAAGTTCTTGGGCTTGGGGCGGCTTCCGGCTGAGGCCGAGACGGATTCGTCGCCGGTGACATACGACGCTGGGCGGGAAGCGTGGGTCGTGACG
This sequence comes from Planctomycetota bacterium, assembly GCA_022567855.1. Classification (GTDB taxonomy): domain Bacteria; phylum Planctomycetota; class Phycisphaerae; order Phycisphaerales; family SM1A02; genus JADFNO01. The sequence continues at coordinate 14,590 of JADFGE010000013.1, forward strand.
GTTCGCGAGGCGGATAATCTACTGCGCCTGTTTTTCGATCGGGAGTCGTTTCTACCGATCCGCGTAGAATTGCTCTCGCCGGACCATGAGATCCTGAGGCACAGTATCTTGTCTTTACGGCGATACGACTCGGTTCAAATGGCTGGCGCAGTGCCGGGAACCCAGCCCCGCTTTCCGACGCTCGCAGAAGTGTTCAATGCCGACGGGTCCGGGTCGATCAAGCTGGCGCTGCGTGGTCCGACGGATGCGGTGCAGGGCAAGTATTTCGAGTTGGATTGGTTACGGCGCGCGTTTCGTCCCGATCGGATCGAAGGCCAGCTCAAGATGTCGTCAACGCCGTAGCCGGACGAGGGTATCATCCGAGCATGCCTTGGCTCCGCGAGAACTACTGGTTGCCTGCACTGGCGGCCGGGTGGTCATCAATCCTGGTGAGTTCGGCCAGCGCCGGGGGTTTGGTTGGGGCGTCGAGCGACGATCATCTGTGGTTTGTTGCACCGTCGAGCGGGGCGAACGATGCGCTCATGCTGTACCACCACGCGCTTGAGATGGACGGTCCACATTACAGCCGAGGTCGGCCGTTGCAGGAGCTGCCGGAGGCGATGGCGGCGTGGGCAAACCGATTGTGGCTTATCTTCGCGCCCAAGATCAGCGCTGATCAGCCGGACCGAGAGACATTCACCGTCGAGGTCCAGCGCCACCCGGCCATCGGCGTGTATTCCTTCGACCCGCCTGATCGACTGAGCGTCGTCGCTTCGTTGGAAGGGTTGGGGAACCTGGTGGGATTCGTGGGGATGCCACAGGGTCCGGTCGCGCTGCGGGTGCCAACGCAGCGTGCCGGGGCAGGTGTTCGAGCCCGCGCGGGTTCCATCGCTGCCGAGCCCGTCCTCGCCGAACCGGTGCTTGAGCAGCTCCGAGGCGGGCGATGGGAACGACTAGAGCTTCCGGAGGATCTTCCGATCGGGGGACGGTATCGGCTGGCGGTCGGCTCGGCCCAGGGAAACCTCCTCCTGCTGCTCGTCGCGTCACCCGGTGATCGCAGCCGGACCGTGCTCCATCAACGACACGCCCAAGAGGCGTGGACGCCGGTCGAGGTACCGGTCGATCTTTGGTCGGTTGCGGCCGTGACCCGCAGTGAGGCCCAGGTCGCCCTCGTCCTGCAAGGCGCCAGGCCCGGCCGGGTGGAGATCAGCTATCTGCGCCCGGGCTCGTTGGTCTCGCTCGGCGAGTTTGCCGCGCCGAGCGGGCGGTGGGGGCTGTTCGGTCTTCGCGACGGGGTGCGTTTGGTCGAGCAATCCACTTACGGCGGCTTGCGGCTACGCCGTATCGATCCCATCACCGGGACGCTGAGTTCATCGGAGGCGATGACAAGTCAAAGCCTGCTGCCGCTGCGAACGCTGCATATGCCGCTGCTCTTCGTGGTGGCGCTCACCGTTCTGCTGCTCGTGTTGATATTCAAGCCGGCGAGCCAAGCGGCGTCGCCGACGCTGCCGGCGACCATGGCCGTGCTCGGGCTGGGGCCGCGGCTGCTCGCGTTGGCCATCGATCTCGCCGTGGGAGGTGTGGCCACAATTCTGCTGCTTCGTTGCACACCCGCGGAGTTGCTGCGGTTGCCAATGTGGACACCCGACATCGCCGACGCCGCCCCTTCCCTCTGGCTGATCGGAATCACCATGATGCATTGCACACTCGGGGAGATCGTGGCGGCGCGGTCGGTGGGCAAAGCCCTGCTGGGCGCGCGGGTCGTCGCGGCGCATGGGGTGCGACCTGCTCTGGGGTCGATTCTCGTTCGCAATGCCATCAAGATCATCGTGCTGCTCATACCAGTGCTAGCGGTGATCGCCCTGCTGAACCACCACCTCCAGGGGCTTGGGGATCTGATGGCCCGAACCCTCGTGGTGCATCACGTATCACCCAAAAATTGAAGCGACAAAACGACCGATAACCTGGGTCGGCACCGGTTTCTGAATGCTGAAGTCCGCTTGAGGCTGCGACCGATAAGCGAGGCGACGGTGAATGGATTCACCGCTGGACGCGATCGGCGGACCCGATTGCGAGGCGCGATCGGAAACGGCAGCGAGAGGATCTCCAGTGGCCGACGATCAAGAACTGGAGCGCGGCAAGAAGAGGCCACGCGACGATGCCTCCGCGGATGATGCGGAGTCGGGTGACGCACGCACTGACGATTGGTCGGCGTGGGGCAACCTCTGGCAGGTCCCGGCGATCGTGCTCAGCGCAGCCCTGATCTTTCTGGGCATCTCGATTGCGTTTCATCGTCAGCCGGACAACGATTTCAGAGGCGCGTTGGACCAAGTCGAGCAAATGCTCATCGGCGGTCAGCTGGATCTCGCGGCTTCACAGCTCAATGACGTGATCGAGCCGAATCTCTACCTGGCCAGCCAGCCCGAGCAGGCACGCTTTCATGCCCTGGTGGGTGACTGGATTGCGGCTTCCCAGGCCGATCAGGAGATCGATGTCCTGGAGAACCATCGTCGCGTCGCGCAACAATACGCCACGGCTGAGGACCTCGGCGCGCGGATGGGCCCGGCTCGCCTGGAGCGATTCGCCCTGGCGCTCATCGCCGTCGGCGACCGGGAGGAGGCGCAGCGTCTGCTGGCCGAGTTGGACGGCTTGGCCGCGGCCGGTGGCGATGCCGCCCTGGATATCCAACGCCGCCGCAACCACGTCCTGCGCCGATTCGTGGACGACAGCCTTCGACAGTCCGATCTGCCGTTCGAGTCGCTCATGAAGCTTTTGGAGCGGTACCGCCATGACCCCCTGCTGAGGGCCGCGGACGCCGTGTGGGCGGTCGCGCGAATGGCTGAGCTTCGCTTGGAGAGGGGGTTCACACAGGAGGCGGTCGATCGACTCCTTGTTGACATGCGGCGCTTCGAGATCGACCAGCCCCAAAGCGAGGGCGTCAACTTCGGCGAACTGTATACCTTGCTTGCCCGCGGATATTACGACCTCGGTGAGCATGCCGACGCCGAGTTCAACCTCCATTTAGCGATGGGTCAATTCATTGGCCCGGAGTCGCAGCGCGGTGACACGCTTGTGCTGCTGGGGCAGGTTGATGTCGCCAACGGCCGGTGGCGCGAGGCGTTTGAGCGCTTCGACGAGGTCGTGCGCGACTTTGTCTCCACCCGCAGCTACTTGCCCGGGTTGCTTGGGCGAGCTGAAGTGCACAGCGTGCTCGGCGATCACAACCTGAGCCTGGCCGACTACCAGCGGATTCACGATCTCCTGCCGATGGCCGGACCGCGTCGGGACGTGACCGCCCAGCGCGTCGCCCACAGCCTGACCGAGCGACACGAGGCAACACTGATGGCAGGGAAGCTGGAGGTCGCGTTGCAATTCGTCACCCTCGCCAAGGCGATGTTTGAGCCTGGCCAGGTGCCGGTGGGGATACTTCTTCGACTTGCCTACACGAGCCGCCAACGCGCTGACGATCTCCTTCGTTCGGCGCTGGGTACCGATGAGGTGGTTTTGTCCCGGCTCAGCGAGGTCGATCCCGCGACGCGCCACGAGGCCATGCAGCATTACCGCCGCGCGGGCGACTACTACGTTCGCCACGCCCGCGGCATCGCCGGCGCTTCCGACCAGGATGAGACGTGGGCCGATTCCCTGTGGCTCGCCGCGGACAGCTACGACCTGGCGGGGTACCGTGAGTTCGCGGCCACCCACTTCACCGAGTACATCGCCGGCCGCTCCGAGGCTGATCCGCGCCGCCCGGAGGCGATCTTCCGGCTCGGCCAATGCTATCAGGCGGAATCGGACTTCCAGATGGCGGTGAAGTACTACGAGCAGGTGCTGGTCGACCACCCGCGCAGCCCGTACGCCGCCGGCGCCCATGTCCCGCTGGCCAGATGTTTCCTGGAGCTCGGCCGTCGGCATGAGGCCCAGCAACGACTCGAGCTGGTGCTCCAGGGTAACGTCCAGCTTGATCCCAATGCGCCGGAGTATCGCGAGGCGCTGTTCGAGCTCGGTGCCCTGTTCTACGACGCGGGCGAGTACGTCCCGGCCATCGAGAACCTTAGTAAGGCATACCAGCGCTATCCCGAAGATGCGCGTTCCAACGAGATTCTCTTTCAGTTGGCGGACAGCCACCGGCGCCATGCCAACGACTTGGGCGATCAGCTTGAGGACCCGGTTCTGGCGCCCTCGGAGCGACAGCGGCTGGAAACGCTCCGCGCGCAGCAGCTTGAGCAAGGGCTTGAGCTGTATTCCGAACTGTGTCGCCGGGACGATCCCTCGGGCCCGCCCCCAACCGATTACACGCAGCGGCGTTTCATCCGTGACGCCTACTTGTATCAGGGCGACTGTGCGTTCGAGCTGGAGCTCTTCGACCAGGCCGTTCAGTTTTATGACGCGACCGCTCAGCGCTTCCCTGAGCATCATTCGTCGCTGACCGCCCTGATTCAGATCGTGAACTGCTACTACAAACTCGGCGACCCCAACCGCGCCCGCGTGGCGCATAATCGGGCGCTGGTGCGGCTTCGCCAGCTCCCCGAAAGCGTCTTCGAGGCCCCGGACTCGCTGCTGGATCGTGATGCGTGGGCACGATGGCTCCAGAACATTCCGCTGAATTGATGACCGGCCAGAGCCGGCGCGCTTATCAACGATGACGAACGCTGAGCAAAACTCGACAGACCGCCTGATCCGGGTGCTGCAAGAGCAACAATCGCTCGTGGAGCAGCTTGCGAAACTGGCGACCCAGCAATCAGAGCTTGTTGAGTCCGGCAAGACGGAAGCGTTGCTGTCCGTACTCGGACGGCGCCAGGAGCTCATCGATCGAGTCATCGCCAGTCAGAGCGATCTGACGACGCTTCTGGAGGAACTGCGGTGCGATCGCAGCAACGTTTCCGAAGCCTCCAAGCGGCAGATCGGGGGTCTGGTCGAGACGATCAATCATCAACTCGCCCAAGTCATGAAGCGCGACAGCGAAGATCAAGAGCGCCTTGAATCACGACGCGATCGCACGAGACAGGAACTGGTCGGCGTGGATACCGCGAAGAAGGCGCATCAAGCGTACTTCAAGCCCCATCCGGTCATGAATCGGGTCGCGGACCGCC
>JADFGE010000236.1 GCA_022567855.1 Planctomycetota bacterium
GCGGCCCCACCCTCTCGTCGTTCATCCTGGACCTGGAGGCGACCAGCTTGAGCCTGCTGGGCACCTTGTTGTTGCTGGCGGGGTTGCGGCGCCTGATCGGGGGGTTTCTGCGGCGCTGGTTCGGCAACCGGCGCGATGCCCACGGGCAAATCATCACCATCAACAACGAGTTGTTCGGCCAGCGCAATCTGGCCACGGGCCTGTTTTCGACGGCGATTTATCTGGTACTGGTTTTCGGGTTGATCGAGGAGGATCTGCTGAACATCACCGGAAACCGGTTGGCGGCCACCTACAACATGCTCGGCGTGTGGCTGCTGGGGCTGATCATCGTGCTGCTCCATTCATGGCTCTACCTGGGCTTCGGCCCCAAGCAGCATATCCTGCACGAGAGCTTTCACGAGAACAATCCCGCCGCCCCCACCTCCCGGCTGGTGCTTCTGGCGGGCATCCTGATCCTCAACCAGCGCCTGATGGACCCTTTTCCCGCGGGCGTGCACATGTTTTCCAGCTGGGAGCACTGGCAATTCCTGCTGCTGGGGGTGGTGGCGGGAGCTGACCGTCATGACTCCACGTGTGCCGACCGGCCGGTACCTGACTACGTCGCTCAGCTTGACACGCCGACCAAGCCCATACGGATCGGCGTGCCGAAGCAATTTCTTAGCGACGACAATGATCCGGGTGTGAACGCTGCGGTGCGCGACGCGATTGCGGTCTATCGAAGTCACGGCGCTGCGATCATCGAGATTGATCTTCCGCTGAGCGAGTACGGGATCGCGACGTACTACGTCATCGCCCCTGCGGAAGCGTCGAGCAATCTCGCGCGGTACGACGGCATTCGGTACGGTCGCCGGGCCGAGCTCGGTTCGGCTGACGGTCTTCTCGATCTCTACGCAAGGAGCCGGGCGGAAGGTTTCGGCCCCGAGGTCCAGCGTCGGATCATGCTCGGCACTTATGTGTTGAGCGCGGGCTATTACGACGCGTACTACAAGCGGGCGTTGCAAGTGCGCCGGCTCATCAAGCAGGAGCTCGACGCAGCGTTTGCGCAATGTGATGCGCTGCTGGGGCCGACGGCGCCGACGGTCGCTTTTAGTCTGGGAGAGAAGGCGGATCCACTTTCCATGTACTTGTGCGACGTCTATACGACCATCGCCAACATCGCAGGTATCTGTGCGATCTCGATTCCGGCGGGCTTCGTCTCGATCGACGGGAAGCGGCTTCCCGTGGGCATACAGATACAGTGCCAGGCGTTCGACGAGGCAACGATGTTTCGCATTGCTCGAATGTTCGAGGCCGCTACGGACCACCACACCCACCGGCCGGACATCGACGATCCTGTAAGGTCTACTGACATCGCTCGGTGAGGCGATCTCACGTCGGACGGTATAGTACAACAATGACCACAACGAGACCCCCCAACGAGCTTGTCGTGGGCGTCGATCTGGGCGGCACGAACATGCAGGCGATCGTGGTCGATCCAACGAACAAGATCGTCGGCCGCAAGCACGCGTGCACCGAGCCTCAGCGAGGCGCGGACGATGTGATCGACCGGCTTGTTGAGACCGTCAACGACGCCTGTCGCGACGCAGGGACCTCGTTGACGGAAATCGGCGCCGTCGGAATTGCTGCCGCCGGTGCGATTGACATCCCAAATGGCGTCATTCTCGTGGCTCCAAATCTTCACTGGGAGAATCTCCCGTTGTTGGATCGCCTGCGAGAAAAAATCGGGCGACCGGTCGTCCTGGAGAACGACGTGAACGGCGCCGTGTGGGGCGAGCACCACCTCGGCGCGGGTGCGGGTCACGGTGATGTCCTGGGCGTATGGGTTGGAACGGGGATCGGCGGCGGCTTGATTCTCGACGGTCACATCCATCACGGCGCGTTTTTCACCGCGGGTGAGATCGGGCACACGATCCTCACGCCCAACGGCGAGCCCGGGCGCCGCACGGTCGAAGACCATTGCGGGCGAAACGGCGTGATCCGCGCACTGCGCGAGCAGCTTGATTCGCATCCCGAGTCAATGTTGAACGAGGTGGGAAAAGGTGATGGCGTAGCGATCGACATGGGAATGCTGGCCAAGGCCTATGCGGCGGGCGACGCGCTGACGCAACAGGTGGTTCACCGCGCCGCGGACCTCCTGGGCATTGCGATCGCGAATTGGGTGACGGTGCTTGCGCTGGACACGGTGATCGTCGGCGGCGGGATGACCGAGGCGCTGGGCGAGCCGTATTTGCAGCAGATTCGACGGAGCTTTGAGGCGACGGTATTTCCCGCGCGATCCCGGGCGTGCCGGCTGGTGTCCACTCAGCTCAAAGGCGATGCAGGTCCCCTCGGCGCGGCGTTGCTAGCTCGGCAATTGGTGGTAGAATCGAAAGGATAGGGCGCACACTAGCGGCGCGTAACGGCCCGGTCATGACTCGTCGTCATTGAACCCCCGTTTGCGGCCGAAGGCGTGCATAAAGTGATCGAACGCTGCCCGCAGCTTCTCGGCGCGCTGATGGTCGTCGCCAAAGCGCCCGACGGTCACGGTCGTCTCATACACGCTCCGATCATCACGACGCCGAACGACGAGCAGGGCCGGTCGATCTTCAATGGTCTTGAGCCGGAACGTGTAGCCCCAGTCATGGCGGAGCGTCTGCACGATGGCCATCTCGACGCCGTCCTCGGCGACGGCCCACGCCGCGGCCTGTTGGACATCCGACCACCGTAGGCCGCCGGGCGCCGGTCCCGGCGGGTTGACCGGTGTCCGGTCCTGTACGATCGACCGGAAAGCGGCGAGGATCTCGGCCTGGTCGGCTGGGCTGAGCAGGAGCTTCTCATCGGTCGCCAAGGCCTGGCTCAACACCGCGGCCCGAGGCTGCTCACAGCCGGCCGGGAGGATCGCCCAGCAGCAACAGACGGCAACGGCCGATGTGTGGAGTTTGCAGTAAATCATTGTAGATAAGCCGTTTACGATCGTACCCAGCACGACGATCAAGCGTTGCGGACGCACAAATCCGCCCGCACGATGGCCCCTGGGCGGTCGTCTGTCAAGGCCGGGGGGCGGTCGGGCGTCCAAGGCGAAACAATCCGATTGCGAGCCTAGTTGTCTGGGCTGAACAAGCCGATAACGTGTAGGTTCTCGTGAGCCCCAGGCCTTGGGAGACTGCGAGCACCTGCGTCCGGGGAGCATGACCCTTATGTCCAAGACGAGCAAGCAAAAGGCGACGAGCAAGCCGGTCAAGCGGCGCGATGAGCTGCGGCGGACTGTCCCCAAACCCTCGCGCGACCTGAAGTTGGTGCTCTTGCGCCCCGGCGTTGTCACTGCGCTGCTGACGGGCGCCGCGTTTATCTTCGCCGTGAGCCTGCTGGTGATCTGGTCGCGCGAACAGGTGAAGGTTGACGTCGGGCAGATCATGACTCAGACGCGTCTGAACCGGCTCACGTTCAGCGTCGAGGACAAGGCGCAAACTGACCAGGCGCGACAGGAGGCTCAGGCACAGGCCCAGGAAGTCTTCACGATCAAGACCGAGACGCTGGAGCAACTGCGCGAGCCGCTGCTGAATCTCCCCGCCACGGTGGCGCAGCCCGCGTCATTTGAGGAGATCAGCGCCGAGATACGCCAAGGCTATGCGCTCAGCGAAGTTTCGGCCACGACGTTGGCGGCGTTTTCCGAGGATGGCAAGCCGACGGCCCAATGGAAGCAGCGGATCAACGACCTGATCGACACCGTGCTTCCGCGCCACCCGCTGATTCCAAGCGACGTGTGGCAGGTCGCCAATCTACAACCGGACAAGCAGCTTCTGGAAGATATCAACGGGCAGGTTGTCGCGGATTGGGATGATGTGATCGTTGTGTCAACCGAGGGCGATTCCCTCCAACGCGAAGTGAAGCTGCGCGGTGCGTTAGAGAAAGTGATCACGGACGAGGTCGGCTTCTCCGAGCGATTGGCGGAGACGATCGCGGCCGGAATCGTTTTCAATCTCGAATCGTTGAACACGTACTCGACGTACGCGCGGAACGCCCAGGCGACGCAAGCGCTGGCCCAAAAGCGGGCCGCAGAAGTGAAGCCGATCATGATCACCTATGGCAAGGGTGATGTGATCTACAAGCAAGGCGACCGCCTGACCGGCCAACATTTGGATCTACTTCGTCTTGAATCGGCGCACTACCAAATGGCCGGTCCCCGCGGGGCGATCTGGGCACAAAGGATCGGGTTGATCGGGTTTGTCGTGATCATCACCGCACTGGTCGGCGGGTACATCGCGACGTTCTATCCGGGCATTACCCACAATGCGATGCGGTTGGCGGCGATCGGCGCGTTGCTATGTGGGATGCTGGCGATCACCGTCTCCATCGTTATTCCCGCCCCGAAGTTCATGTACCTTGCTGCGGTCGGACCGACGCTGCTCGTGGCGTTCATCGCCCTGCTTTCCTACGACCAGCGGATCGCGCTGTTCCTGAGCACGACGCAGTGCGCGCTGGTGACGCTCGCGCTTCAGCAAAGCATCGGTCTGTTCATCCTGCTGCTCGCGGGTTGCGGACTTGTCATCGGTCAGCTTCGCGAAGTGCGGCACCGGAGCAGTTTGATCCGCGCTGCGACGACGACGACGGCGCTGGTCGGGCTCGGGGCGATCATGCTCGGCGCCTTGGAGACGCCGTTCGTCGACGGAGCGCTTCGGCAGATTCTCTGGAACGCCGGCCTCGGGGCGGGAACAACCTTCAGCATCGGGTTCCTGGTGCTGGGCATCCTGCCCAGTATCGAGAAGATGTTCGATATCACCACGGGGATGACGCTGGCGGAGCTGCGCGACCCGAAGCAGCCGTTGTTGCGACAACTCCAGCAGCGAGCGCCCGGCACGTATAACCATTCGCTTCAGGTGGCGAACATCGCCGAGGCCGCCGCCGAGACCATCGGCGCCAACGGGCTCTTGCTGTACGTCGGTGCACTGTATCACGACATTGGCAAGATCAACAAACCGCAGTACTTCATCGAGAATCAAACTGAAGCTTCAAACAAGCACGAAAAACTCTCACCCGCCATGAGTCTGCTCGTCATCGTGGGGCACGTAAAAGACGGCATCGAGCTTGCGCGCGAATACGGCTTGCCCCGGCGGATCCAGCACTTCATCGAATCGCACCACGGCACCAACCTGGTCGAGTACTTCTACCAGGCCGCCAAAACGCAGGCCGAGGTCGACGAGAAAGCTAATGTCGAGGAGAT
>JADFGE010000237.1 GCA_022567855.1 Planctomycetota bacterium
GATTTCAACAGCTTCATAGCCTTCTCGGTTCGTTCCCTCATCCTTGTGGACCCCAATATGCCTGGAGCCGCTGTTCGTGGCTCTCGGCGATGTCGCGGCCCTTACCCGGCAGAACGTGGCCATAGACATCAAGCGTGATCTGAATTGATGAGTGCCCGGCTAATTCAGATATGACCTTGATGTTCATGCCAGCCATAAGAGCACTTGTAATATAGGTGTGGCGCAGCCCGTGTAGGGTAATCCGCCTGACAGGCGTATGCCGGATGAAATGGGCAAACGCTTTGGTGGCTCTTATCGGAGGCCAGGGATGAAATTCAACAGTCCCATCGGGTTGCACCCGAGGCGTTTCAAAGACAAGCCAATCATTATCACGGCACCCTAGCTTCAAACGATATTCGGCCTGCCGCACTCGATGCTGGCGCAGGGTTTCTACAGTCATCCTGGGTATTTCGATTGTGCGGAGACTGCTTTCCGACTTCGGCTGCTTGAAGCGCAAAACACCCGCCGCTTCCTCCAGCGCCTGTTCGACCGTCACGGTTTGACCGTCCAGGTCAACATTGGACCACGAAAGCGCCAGCATTTCTCCGCGCCGCATCCCCGATGTGACACCAAGAACGATCAAGATGCGAAGAAGGTCCGACCGAATCCTTTCACTCGCCTTGAGCATGACGGCGGTTTCTTCGTCGGTGAGGAAAGATATTTTCGCCTTATTGACCTTTGGCACTTTGGCTTTGGCACAGGGGTTGCGCTGCATGTATCCTTGATCAACGGCAGTCGATAGCGCATTACTCAGAACTCGGTGAATATTGCTACAGGTTTGCTTTGACAACCCACCTTCACCATTAAGCCGCCCCTCGCTCAGCAGATACGAGTAGAGCGACTGTACTTGCGCCGTAGTAAGCTTTTGGAGTCCTATGCCGCCCAGTGTGGGGATAACATTTGCCTCTATGATCCTGCCGTATCGTTCCAATGCCGAACTGCTACTGCACCCCATCGGCGCAAAGTCCGTAAGCCAACGCCGAAGATAGTCCGCCACGGTCTCGGCTGAGGGGTTTACGTAATCCCCCGTGTCAACCTCGGTCAGAAGGCGGCGAAGCTCCTGCCCGGCCTTGCGCTTGTTCCACTCGGGGCCGGAAAGCTGTTTGTACCGTTGCCGGCGTTCTCCGGTATCGGGGTCTCTGCCGGCATCGTACTTGAGAAGGTACGCAGGCTTGCCGCTCCTGAGCCGCTTCGTGATGATGGTTCCCGTGCTCATTTCCTCGACTCCTTTTCCGCCTTCCATGCCGCCCGGCGGCAAGCAGACGAACAAAACTTGGCGCTCTCGCGGCGACCCGTCCCACTGCCGTAAACAATCCAACTCGGGCACTGCGCGCAGCGGCGGAGTTGCGCGTTGTCGGCCATCGCTTCCATCAGTTGCGCCCACATAGCACCGTGCAGACTGCGTGGCCTCAAATAAAGGGCGGCCCGCATCGGATCATCAACTGGCCGTAAACAGATGTCCGCTTGAACCCTGACCTCCGTAGTCATAACCACTGAAAGTTCCGTCTGCTCGGAAAAAACCTGGATCAGATCCCCGATGTTGCCGCTCTCCCGTTGTTTTTCCCATAACTCCACGGCATTTTCCATCTGACGGATGTACCTACACCACTGATGTATCGGTACTGGGTCTTGCCCATCCATCTCCTCGAACAGCTTCCACAAGAGACCATGCCGATTGGCAAATCGCTGCACACCCGCTGGGGTCTGCTCGGTGTGGGCGAATTCCATGAAAAGCCCTGGGAATTTCTCCATGGGACGGTAATTCACGGTTTTCTTGCTATTCTGCTTTAGGAAACAATCGCCCTCATCGACCTCCCGATCTTTCCCGATGTCAAAGAAATCCGGCACAGGCTCGCATATACTATAGCCTTTCGAGCAGCGTTCCCATTCGAGCCATAGCAATCCGGGCATTGCGATTTCCTGACGATAGGGCACTTCGCGGGAAGATTATCGTTGCAATCGTCTCAAAAAACAAGTACATATTAATGGTACGGGGGAGGTTAAACACTATGGAGGGATAGGAAGACAAGGGCAGATGAACACGGAATCTACACCCGAAGCACTAGAAGTGCCGGCGGAGCGAAAAACTCTCACGGTTGCCGAAGCCGGCGAGGCTCTTGGGATCGGAAGAAATCAAGCCTACCAAGCCGTCCGTGACGGCAAGATACCATCTATCAGGATTGGCAAGCGATGGTTGGTGCCGAAAGCGGCATTCGACAGATTGCTGGCGGGCGAAGGGGACTAGCAAATGGAAACCCCGCGCCATCAACGCGGGGCTCCGAAGTCGAAAGGCGACGTGCTCACGGCATCGCCGCCTCTCCCCCTAGATAGGCCCCCGACATCTATTTGTCCACCGCCACGCACCTTGGCAACACCGGCACCGGGGCGGTCAAGGTGCATATTGTGTCGGATCCCCGGCACATGACCGCCCCGGCATCATAAGCCATGCCCCGCGAAATCTACGTCCCTAAGAGATTTTCAAGAGGCAGCGTCGAGATCATCGACCGCGCCAACGAGATCATCGACGAGTACCGCCGCCAGGGTTTCATCCTGACGGTGCGCCAACTTTTCTACCAGTTCGTCGCCCGTGGTCTCATCCCCAACCGCCAGAGCGAATACAAACGCATCAGCGCTATCGTCAAACACGGCAGGCTGGCCGGCCTCATCGACTGGGCGTCCATCGAAGACCGGAATGGATCGAGAAAGACGCGCTGCTCGGCGTCATCGAGCCGGCCTGCATCGAACTCGACGTGCCATATTTTGCCTGCCGTGGCTATTCCAGTACGTCAGAACAATGGCGGGCCAGTAAGCGGTTCATCCGCCATCTGGACAACCGCCAGGACGTGATCGTTCTCCATTTCGGCGATCACGACCCGAGCGGCATGGACATGACCCGCGACAACCAGGAGCGGCTTTCCATGTTCACCGGCCAAACCGTCGAAGTGCGGCGTCTCGCGCTCAACATGGACCAGATTGTTGAATTCAACCCGCCGCCCAATCCGGCGAAGCTCACCGACACTCGGGCCAGTGCCTACATCATGGAATTCGGCCCCGACTCCTGGGAGCTTGATGCGCTCGAACCCACCGTGATCGACGGCCTCATTCGCAAGGCCGTGATCGAGCTTCGCGATGAAGGGCGCTGGGAAGAAGCCGAACACGAAGAACAGAGGGGACAGGCGCTACTCGGTAAATGCGCGGCCCAGTGGGGCGACATAGCCGCCGATCTGGGGGACACACCATGAAGAAATCCGATTGCCATACTGAGGGCGCAATGGCGGGGTTGATGAAAGCTACCAAAAACGGCGAGCTGACCGGCGCCGAAGCAATCCGATATATCAAAGCACTCGAACGGCGGAAGCGCAGAAAGTATCGCCGTCTGCTTGCCGACGAAGCTACCAAGGCCCGATCTGGCAAACCAATGAGCCTAGAGCGGGCCAAACGGCTTCTCAAATATCATGACTCATTTAGCAGGCTCGAAGCGATCATCGGATTTGACTGGATGATGAACCGCCGATCCTGGTTGCGCCTTCTGGGCGAGTATTGGACCATTTCGGACAATTTGTACGTTTGGGACGAATGGCTACGGGAGCTTCTGCCTAAGCGAACAACTCTGCTAATGATGAACCAACAGGAACGCGCGGCGTGGCAAGAGATACCCGCAACCGTGACCGTGTACCGGGGGTGTTCCGAGATTAACATGATGGGCCTATCATGGTCACTGTGCCCGAAGATAGCGGCTAAGTTCCCGACCTTAATGCGATACGCTCCCCCGACGGGCCAACAGCCGTTGCTTCTGACAGGCCAAGTTGCGAAGAGTCGCATCACGGCCATCAAGTTAGATCGCGACGAACAGGAAATCATCGCCCTCAATGTTCGGCAAGTCCAGGTATCGCCCTTAGAAGTGAGGGGATGACAGCTCGCCCCGTTAGGTAGACGGACACTCTCTTGAAAGGGGAAACACGATGAAAGTTGCCAATGACAACATTGAGAAGCTCAACGCCGACGCGATCTATGCCGCGATGGCATGGCTGCGTAAATATGCCGAGAGCCCTGAGGGGCAGAAAGCAGTCAGTGCTTTGCTTGAACAAAAGGGCGATAAAGTTGATTTCATGCGCTCCATCGTAAAGGAAGCGACGGGCGCTCACTTACACATAAAGCCAGTTTTCGACATTTCTGATGAAACGATAGAAGAAATCTACCCCGGCGAATCGATAAGCGTTGAGTGCGGGATAGAACTCGGTCGCTCGGTGATATGGGGACAGCCCGCCTTCGCTACTGCATTTTTACAAGGAACATCCTCCAACGGCGCCCCAATAAGGGAAGCCCTGAGTCGCTTCATTGCTGACCGGGCAAACTGACGATGACATACGAGTGTAGAGGATTGGTGTTATGACGGTTTCTCAAAGCGACTTCCCCAAAATGCACATGATCTATTTCTCCACTGTCCGAGGACATTCCAACGCCGATGGTGCTAAGGAACGGGTTTATTACGGCAAGGTCTTCCGTGTTCCAAAAGATCTTGTTGGTAAGAAAAAGAGGACGGCTATCAGAAGCATTGAAAATCGAGAAATTGAAGATTTAGAGGAACGGTTCATAAACGCGAGTTGTGTCAAAGATGGGACCCCCGCAATCAGTGAGGCTATGGAAAGGTGTGAGGTATTTGATCCCGACACTGGCGATATTCTGGTCATGTATCGCGTTCCTTACAAGTCTCCCGACGAACAGCCGCCGCGTTCTGCAACGACACCACCGTCGCTCTCTCGCCACGCTCGCCGGGCTGCCACCAAGCAAGGACATTTTGAAGGCGGCGTTATGCCCATCCCGCCAAACACATCACAGGAAGCCCGTCAGTTGATCGGCCGTTTGCTACTTCTCTTGAACAAACATGCGCCCGACAGAGCCTTCAAGTTGCCGGCGACCCTGGCTGCCGAACAGCGGGCGCTCGCGTTGATGACCGTAGCCGCCCATGAGCTTTCATCAATGCCGCCGTCACCACAACGCCAGGCAATAATCACGCAGATGGGCGCGTTTTTAGGTTGGCTGGTGGATGAAACGGACGATTCGCCGCCAATGCCCGCTCTATCCGAGGAAGACGTTGACGAGCTTGTTGAACAAGGGATTGGAGAACTAATTAGTACCGGCACGTATGAT